>JAHKLP010000019.1 GCA_020855015.1 Methanobacterium sp. | reverse complement strand
ATGGTTGAGATAAACCCTTTAGATGAATTTGGACGTCCCATAAAGCGTAGAGGTATATTTATTCAGCGTAAAATTCATCTCGAACGTTTTTTGGATGTAATGAACCAGCCTCGTTTAAAGGAGTTTTTAGATACACTGGATGCCATGGCTGGAAGTGTGGGGGAAGAGAAGGTGGGAACACTGGAAATATAATCGTAAAACGTTTTAATGGTATAATAACTATAATGTTTTGGTTATTTATTATCAATCATTTTATTCCCTTTTTTTAAAGAAAAAACTGTTCATATTAGCTAAAGTCTAATTTGCAGTAATATAAGGAAAATTTTATTATTGACATTCTAGTATTAATTTCCAAAAAATTTATATTTCTTTTAATTGATATTTTTTTCATTGTATTATTAAATATAATCAAGTTATCAATGAGGTTAACGATATAATGAGAAATAGGGGTTAATATGAATTGCAGTGGGGTGTCTTCTGGGCTTTTGGTTCCCGCGAGTTTTTTGAAGTTTAATTGGCACTGATATGATGGGGATGTTAATCTCTAATGGGGTGGTAATTCTATGACATATTTAGTTTGTGAAAAATGTTGGAGTTATTACGAATTACAGGAAGGCGAGTCAATAGATGACTTTGATTCCTGTGAGTGTGGTGGAAAATTAGCTTTCACAGATGATTATGAAATTATAAAACAAGTGAAAAAAGCCATTTTAGAGAAGAAAATTAAAAAAGCAGCCTTTGACAGAAAAGTTGAAGGAGTAACCAGATTTGAGAAAGATGCCTTAAAAAATAGAAGAAAAAGAAGAGCAAGAAGAAGAACTCATGATGATTATGATGATATTGTGGATGTAATCGATATTTTGGGTGGTCTGTTTTGACTTATCTCATATGTGATAAATGCAACGGATATTACGAATTACAACCGGGAGAATCCGCTGATGACTTCGATTACTGCCAGTGCGGAGGTAATTTAATACATGCAGATGATATTAGGCCACTAAAACCACTAGAACGCAGGCAAAAAAGAAAAATTAAACAAATTGTGGATGAAGACAACCAAGGAAACAATAAGATATATGGATTTATATTTTTAGGATTGTTCTGTTCGATATGGATTTATATAATGGTCAGAATTGCACTTTATATGGATAACCCCCTATTAAGGGAAGAGATTATTGCTTTTTTCATTGATTTGGCACTCTTATTAGCTCTTGCAGCTCGATCTATAGTACGGGGGTCTAATAGAACTTGGTGATGAATATAAATATTAATAAAATAATTGAAATTTATTAATAATTTATCCAATTTTAAACCATTGATAAATAAATTACCTTTTTTTTAAGAAATTGGATAAGTTTAATATTTCACAATCTCAATAGATAACTCTATGCATGTAGCGGTTATTGGCGGAACCCGTGGACTGGGAAAGTGGATAGCTAATTTTCTAAAAAAAAGAGGATACCTAGTTACTATTACTGGCCGAAATTCCATTATAGGTGAGGCCATAGCTAGTAAAATGGGAGTCTCATACACATCGAATAATATTCAAGCTGCTTCTAAGGCTGACGTGGTGGTAATAGCTGTACCAATCGAGGCTACTCCCCGAACTATAAAAGAAATAGCTCCTCATATCCGAGGAGGATCATTATTACTTGATGTGACCTCTGTAAAGGAAGAACCCTCGGAACTCATGCATAAACTTGCTCCGGAGGGTGTGGAAGTACTGCCAACTCATCCTATGTTTGGGCCCAGAGTCAGATCACTTGATGGTCAGGTTGTTGTTCTTACTCCAAAAAGTAAGGGAAAATGGTATCAGAAAGTGGTTGATTTCCTGGAAACAGAACAGGCCCGGGTTTTGGTGACCACACCACAGACTCATGACCGTATGATGAGCATTGTTCAGGGATTAACACACTTTGCCTACATTGCTGTTGCCAGTGCCATTGAAAGGATGGAAATCGATGTTAAGGAATCGCGCAAGTTTGCAAGTCCTATATACAGTCTTATGCTGGACATGATAGCCCGGATTGTTGCTCAGAATCCTTATTTATGTTATTCCATCCAGACCCATAATCAATACATACCTGAGGTGCACGAAGCATTCATAGAAACATTTCACCATCTTAAATCAATGGTTGACCAGAAAAACCAGGATGGATTTGTTAAGGCTATGAGTTCAGCAGCTAAACATCTGGATGATCTTGAAGCTGCTCTGGGGAGATCTGATAAGGCCATATCGGCGTTAAGTGCTGAAGTAACCAACCTTAAAAACTCTATTGGAAATGAAGTTCTACTACGCCATATGTACTCTGGAAAGGTTCACATTGGAGTTTTAGAGTCCTTGAACCCTGATTCTGTAACCTTAAAGGGGAATAATAAGGACATAACACTGAAACTTTCTAATATTGAGGTTTTAAATTCAGAAGAAACAATTGAATGGAAAAAAGTTAATATTCCCTTGAAAACCTTTGACATTTCCGTTATTTTACCTGATAGTTCCGAACCAGAAGTAATATCTCATACCATTAAGTCATTGAAAGATGTGGTTGGAGTGGAAATTAAGGATGTTTATGAGGGGAAACAAATTCCAAAGGGTTTTAAAAGTTTGACTTTTCATTATCATGTGATTAATCCAGACTCAAGAAAGAAAGTTGAGGACTTGTTGGTTGGATTTGGCGGTAAAATTCGTTAGATCATATTTTAATGGGGTTCTAAATTACTGGATTTTTGATTTTAACATTCCTGTTTTGATAAGGATTTCATATCATTAATCTTATAGTAACCTTTATATACTAAAACATACAATGTTAAAGTAACATAAGTTTACTAAATACAAAAATGTTTTATATTTGTTTTTTATGCAGTGATCACTTTGTTTAAGATATAAAAAGAATTTATAGGGGGATTTATTATGAAAAGTGAAGATATGAAATTAAAAGTTGCAGAAGCATTTTCACAGTCCGATGTAGGCAGATCAATTGCCCGAATAGACCCAGCTTGCATGGAAAAGCTCGATCTTCTAGATGGAGATAAGATCGAAATAGAAGGTAGAAAACTCACTGCTACTACAGTAGCCTCATCCCAATCTGACATAGGGTTGGGTATCATACGAATTGATGGATACATCAGAAAAAACGCAGGAACATCCCTAGGAGAGGAAGTAACCGTACGAAAAGCACAAGTTAAAGAAGCAAATAAAGTAATTCTGGCTCCAGTAGACCAGAAAATCATGATTAGAGGTGATGTTAAAGGGGCTTTCCAGGGAAGGGTACTATCCAAAGGAGACATCATAGTAACTGGAATCAGACAGCAGCAGCAAACAGCCATGCGAGGAAGCCTATTCGACGAATTCTTCAGGGACACCATGACCAATGTCAGTCCCATGGGAGAATTAAAACTGGCAGTAGTTTCCACAAAACCTGCTGGAGCAGTCAAAGTCACGGAAATGACTGATGTTGAAGTTCAAACCGATCCAGTTGACATCTCCAAACTGGAAGGTGTCAAAACACTGGTTGATGTAACCTATGAAGACATAGGTGGCCTCAAGGAAGAGGTAAAAAAGGTCCGAGAAATGATCGAAATACCTTTAAAAAGGCCAGAACTATTTGAAAGACTGGGAATATCACCACCCAAAGGAGTCTTAATGCATGGACCTCCAGGTACTGGTAAAACATTACTGGCAAAAGCAGTTGCCAATGAAAGTGACGCCCATTTCATCGCAATACAGGGTCCAGAAATCATGAGCAAATATGTTGGTGGATCAGAAGAAAGATTAAGGGAATTCTTCGAAGAAGCAGAAGAAAACGCCCCTTCAATAGTATTCATAGATGAAATCGATGCTATAGCACCTAAAAGAGAGGAAGTGTCTGGTGAAACAGAAAGACGTGTTGTTGCACAACTCTTAACACTAATGGATGGTCTTAAAACCAGGGGCCAGGTAGTAGTCATTGGTGCAACCAATAGACCTGATGCCCTGGACACTGCCTTGCGTCGCGGGGGAAGATTTGACAGGGAAATTGAGATTGGAGTTCCTGATAAGGACGGACGCCGTGAAGTCCTTGAAATCCACACTCGTGGAATGCCCCTGGATGAAAAAGTGGATCTTGATGAAATTGCAGATACCACCCATGGTTTTGTGGGAGCCGATCTGGAAATGCTCTGTAAAGAAGCAGCTATGAGGGTTCTCCGCCGTGTACTTCCTGATATTAAAGCCGATGAAGAAATACCTAATGATACCTTAAAAAAGATGATCATCAAAAAGGCAGATTTCAAAGAAGCTTTAAAAGAGATTCAGCCCTCAGCCCTACGAGAAGTGTTAGTGCAAGTTCCAGATATTAAATGGGATGATATAGGGGGTCTGGATAACGCCAAACAGGAATTAAGAGAGGCAGTGGAATGGCCTTTAAAATACCCCGAGAGTTTCGACAAGTTTGGAGTCACACCCCCTCGAGGTGTACTTATATATGGACCACCAGGTACTGGTAAAACATTACTGGCAAAAGCAGTTGCCAATGAAAGTAAAGCCAACTTCATAGCAATCAAAGGACCTGAATTACTGTCCAAGTGGGTGGGAGAATCCGAAAAAGGTGTGAGGGAAGTATTCCGCAAAGCCAGGCAGACCGCCCCCACTGTAATTTTCTTTGACGAAATTGACTCCATTGCATCCACCAGGGCTGGCGGTAGCACTGATTCCGGTGTCACCCAGAGAGTGGTCAACCAGCTTTTAACAGAAATTGATGGATTAGAAGAACTTCAGGACGTGGCAGTAATCGCCGCCACCAACCGGGTGGACATCATGGATCCAGCCCTTCTAAGGCCCGGCCGTTTTGACCGACATGTGAAGGTGGATGATCCTGATGAAAACGCCAGACTTGAAATCTTCAAGGTACACACTAAAAATATGCCTCTGGCCGACGATGTGGACCTGGATTACCTGGCAAAAAACACTGCAAAATATGTGGGTGCAGATATTGAAGCTGTCTGCAGGGAAGCAGTGATGTTAACCCTGAGAGATAACATTCAAGCCGATAAAGTAAAGATGGAACAATTCAAAGAGGCAATGAAAAAGGTCAAAACTGAAGAACAAGTAGACATGGTGCAATATCACTAAAAAAGATAAAAAAACCCCTATATGCTAGAAACCCCTAAGGAGAAGATTCCGATATTTTATGGAATTTTCTCCTTTTTTTTATTTTCCAGCCATATTCCCCTCAAGGATTTTTTTTAACGAATTAACCATTTGACCCTACAAAAAGAAAGAATATAATTAAATAAGATTAACTAATTATAATTCTACACTTTCATATCCTATTTATAATAATGTTGTAACGTGATAAAATGCCTTATAAAGTAAAAGACATAGAATTAGCCCCTCAGGGTATAAAAAAGATTGAATGGGTTCAGAAACACATGCCAGTTCTGGAAACCATTAAAAAACGTTTCATGAAGGAAAAACCCTTTGAGGGAATCACCATTGGGTCTTGTCTGCACTTGGAGCCCAAAACTATCAATTTGGGCCTAACACTTCAGGCCGGAGGGGCTGAAGTGGCAATGACTGGTTGCAACCCACTCTCAACGCAGGACGATGCAACTGCTGCTGGAGCCAGTTTAGGTCTTAACATGTACGGTTGGAGAGAACAAACCAATGAGGAATATTACGAGACCATCAACATGGTCCTTGACCATGAGCCGGACATAATCATAGATGACGGGGCCGACATGATATTTCTACTCCACAAAGAGCGTAGGGATGCATTGGAAAAAATAAGAGGTGCATGCGAGGAAACCACCACAGGTATTCACCGTTTAAAGTCCATGCATGCTGATGGGGCTCTTGAGTTCCCTGTGATAGCAGTTAATGATGCATACACAAAATATCTCTTTGATAATCGTTATGGTACTGGCCAATCAACATTTGACTCCATAATGGGTTCCACCAACATTCTGATTGCCGGTAAAAACGTAGTGGTTTGTGGTTATGGTTGGTGCGGTAGAGGAATAGCAATGCGTGCCAATGGCCTGGGCGCTAATGTCATAGTCACCGAGATAGATCCAATAAGGGCATTAGAAGCTCGTATGGATGGTTACAGGGTGATGACAGTTAGGGAAGCTGTTAAACATGCAGATATTCTAATAACAGCCACGGGTAACATTGACATTGTTTCAAGTGACGATTTCAAAGTGATGAAGAATGGCTGCATAATGGCCAACTCAGGTCATTTCAACGTGGAAATAAACCGTGAAGACCTGGACCAGATGGCAGTGAGTCAGGAGAAAGTTAAACCAGACATCGAAGAGTTTGTAATGAGTGATGGCAGGAAAGTATACCTCCTAGCAGAAGGAAGGTTAGTTAACCTCGCTGGTGAAAGGGGACAGGGACACCCCGCTGAGATAATGGATCTAAGCTTTGCCATGCAAGCATTATCTGCCCAACAACTAGCAGAAACTCAGATGGAAATTGGAGTTCATAAAACCCCTGATGAAGCAGATATGCATGTAGCCAGACTGAAACTAGAAGCAATGGACATTGAAATTGATGATCTTAGCGATCGGCAGAAAGAATATCTGGAAGGATGGGAGGAAGGAACCTGATATGGGACTTTAAAAATGGAAATAAATTTATTTAAGAGGATAGGTAAGGGAGAATACCCTTCCCGTCTGTTTATTGGGGGGTTGCATGGTAAAGAGGGTTTAAGCACCATTCATGCAATAAAAAGCGTTGAAGACATTGATATTAAGGAAGGAAAATTGGTTATATGTAACTTAACCCCTAGCCCTTACCTCAGCACACTAGATCCTCTTTATTATCTGTCCCTTGCAGGTATGAAAGTAATTGAACTCATCAAGAAATATCAACCTAAAATATACTTGGAACTGCACTGCTATCATCCTGACAAGAAAAATAAACTCATCAATAAGGATCGAAAGGATCTTTTTGGAGTTCCTGGGCTCGTGGAACTAGAAGAGGGGGTAATGATAGGCTCTACTTCTCCCCTGATTCGTTCTGTATTTTTTGATCTCAATGATTTCCCATTTATTCTCGAGATGCCTTGTGATCCTTCTGCTGAATCGCTGAAAGTTTCTAATAATATCATGAAAATAGTTGCACGGTCCACTGATCGCCGTGAGATAATGGAAGAAATCAGAAGGATTTATCCCGAACAAATTCAACTGTTAAATGAATATTTCACAGATTTCTCCCAAAATTTCTGGCCAGCATTTCAGGAAACTAAAAAGAATGTCGCGAACATTGAACTGAAGACTTTTCAAGATCTTGATGGACTAATAACTGGCATAATTCGAGAAGAGAGGTTTAATCTTAACTCAGCACAATTAAAACAATTAGGACAGGCTTTAATGGTTTGGCGTGAATACAATCTCCAAAATCATGTTGATTAAAAACAAACCAAAATATTGAATATTAACTATAAGGTGATTTCTTGGCTTACTTTAAGATCATTGATAAGGGAAATGGAGTTAACAGACTTTTCATTGGAGGTGTGCATGGAAAAGAAGGCTCAAGCACCATAGAAGCCCTCAAACAGATCAGAGATGAGGATGTATCTCAGGGCAAACTTGTAATCCATAATTGTGATGAAAGTCCTTACTTAAGCACCTTAGATCCTCTTTATTATCAATCTGAAGTGGGAAAAGAAGTTCTTTCTCTTATTAGTTATTATAAGCCAACTTTTTATGTTGAAGCCCACTGTTATAATAAAAAAAATTTCTCAAAACTTACTTCGCTTCATCGAATGAGTAAGGCCGGAGTCCCTCCACTAATTGAGCTTGAAAAGGGCGTTTTGATCGGATCTGCGTCTCCTTCTATCAGGACCAATATTTTCAGAAAAGAGGATGTCTGTATTACTCTTGAAATGCCATGTATTCCTGATCAGGATAGTTTGAATGTTTATTTGGATGTATTAAGGATTTTCGCAGCTTCTAGAAGTCGTGAAGAACTTGAAAAAACTATAAAAGAACTATATCCCAGTCAACTCCAAACAGCAATAAAGTATGCCAAGGAATTTTTTGGAAATTATCCTCCCTTCTAAATACCATTACCTCTAAACTCTAATTTTTTTATTATCATTTCATCCATTCAATTTGGATTTTTTTTAAAACCACTTTTCCAAACTACTCTGGGTACTTTCCAGTTTTTTGAGTTTATCAACAGCACTCAGAACCCTATCCTCAGAAAAATCGTGTTCTCCACAAAGAAAATCAATAATACCTTGCTTATCTGCTTTTTCCCATTTTAACTGATAGTTTGAATCAACATCATGGTTTAGGAACATTTCACGCAGAATCTGGGCATCCACATCCAACTTGATATCCAGACTTTCCAGGACATGGTATATGTCACCATATTCTTTGATTAGTTTTAAACCCTTTTTAGCCCCAATACCTTTAATTCCCTTGTTGAAATCCGTACCCACCATTATTGCCATGTCCACCAGCTGTTCACGGGTTATATCAAGGTTGTTCAGAACTTTTTCCAGTTCAATGAGTTCAGGGTTGTTCTGACTTCCACTGATAGTGAGGTTTTTCACCATTCGAGGAGCTCCGAAGAGCATGCAATCATAATCCTGTGAGGCAACACACCATGCATCACCAAGAGACACCATATATGATGCTTGAGCTTCTCCTTCGCCTCTGGCTTGAACATAGGGGATCCCCATGAGTTTAATAAGTTTTTTGGATCCTTCAACTATTTCTGGGGACATGCGGGATGATCTGACTGCAAATTTACGTGCATCTTCAACTCGACCTTCGTCAAGGGCTTCCTTCCATTTTTTCTCTGACTCGTCTTTAATTTCCTTCCGTTTTTCCTGAGTCTCTTTTTTAAGTGCACTTGATTTCCCATCAAAAACATAAACTGGTTTGATTCCTTTTTCTATTAGTGACGAGGTTCGATAGAGGATTCCACTAAAATGGGAAGTTATTCTTCCATTTTGGTCTTTGAGTGGAGTGCCATCGTACTGGCGGATGCTGGAAAGAAACTGATAAATAACATTAGCCGCATCAATAGCCACCACTTTACCATCCAAATCATCGAATTGGATCTCTTCTGGAGACATAATGTCTTTAAATTTCACACCCATGAATATGCGCCGCCTATTAACTTATTTGAATATTATAAAGATATCATATGGTTAATCTTGGAACAGACTGTAAGGGAATGTTTCCATTAACCAGATTAAAATCTTGTTTTTGTGTATTATATTATAAGTCCTGCTGAGCATTGGACTATTGGATTTGAAGATTTCAAACATTTCAGGGGTTGATTCATCTGCAGAGACTGATTTTATCTCTCTACGGGACTCAATATCATGTTTACGAAGTATGCGGCCAATAGGAATGTCTGCTCGGATAAGATCTTCTTTAAAATCTTTTTTCAATCTATCCACAGGTATTATGGAGATGGCATAGATCAGAGGTTCTTCTCCTTCGATAACCACCACCCTATAATTAATGGTGTCTCCTTCATTAATATCCAGTAGAGAGGCAGTTTCCTCATCTGCTTCCCTGAATTCCTGCACCAGGGTCCTGATATTCACATGGCCCTTAAGCACATCCAGGATGGTGGTAACGGAGCCGTCAGTGGCCAGAAGTATCTTCTGAGCACTGGAAAGATTCCCTAATTGTTTCTCAATATCTTTTATTCCTTCATAGATTTTATGGTCCATTTTTATTCACTGGGGTCTCTTATTTCACCGTGAATCGCAGAGTATGCCACTACTGCTGGATTGGCCAGATACACTTCCGATTGAGGGTCTCCCATTCTGCCCACAAAGTTACGATTGGTGGTTGATATGCACACCTCTCCTGAAGTTAAAGCTCCCATATGGGCTCCTAAACAGGGTCCGCACCCGGGATTGATAACTATTGCTCCGGCATCAAGGAATGTGTCTATGATTCCTTCACTGATTGCCTCTTTATAGATATTTCGAGAGGCAGGTGACACGATGAGTCTTACATCTGGATGAACTTTTGATTTATTCAACACAAGGGCGGCTTGGCGTAGATCTTCCAATCTTCCATTGGTACATGAGCCAATAAATGCCTGGTCAATGGTTTCCCCAGAAACATGGGAAACAGGAAAAACATTATCCACATTATGAGGACATGCTATTTGGGGTTGTAGATCATCCACCTGAAAATAATGAGATTCTTCGTATATGGAATCCTCGTCTGAGATGAATGTTTGGAAGTTACGAACATTACGCTCTTTTAAATATTTCAAAGTGACAGTATTAGGTTCCATTATTCCGTTTTTTGCCCCAGATTCCACTGCCATGTTGCAAATAGTCAGCCTACCAGCTACATCCATATCCTGGATTGTGTTCCCGCAAAATTCCAAAGTTTTGTAGGTAGCTCCATACGATCCTATGCTACCAATAATATGGAGTATAAGATCTTTTGCTGTAACATATTCCCTTAATGTTCCTTCAACTTCGATTTTAAAGGCTTCAGGAACCATGAACCATGTTTTACCAGTTGCAAAAACCATTGCCATATCTGTAGCACCCATACCTGTGGCGAAAGCTCCAAAAGCACCGTATGTGCATGTGTGAGAATCAGCACCTACTATAACAGTGCCGGGCTTAACAAATCCTTCTTCTGGAAGTACTTGGTGGCATATCCCTTCTCCATGTGTGTAAATATTTCTGATTCCATGTTTTTTAGCAAAATCACGGGTAATTCTCTGAAATTCTGCCGAGCCAATAATATTTGCCGGTACATTGTGATCGAATACAATGACGATTTTATCTGGATCCCACACATCTTGGGAGATTTTATTGAAAGTTTTGATGGTGGGGGTTGAGGTACCATCATGGGACATGGCCAGATCCACCCTGGCCTCGATTATCTCTCCTGAACGGACTTCTTTTACTCCGGAAGCATTTGCGAGTATTTTTTCAGTGATATTCATTGATATGCACCATTATAATCTGATAAGGGCAGGTTTCTAATTTTATTACATGATGTTATTGTAATTTGATTTGTCCAATAAACATTTATTAAATATAATTTTTAGAATCTAAAAGGTCCTCTCACAGAACGCACGATCTCGTTGAATAGTTCGTCATTAATGTATTTTCCCTTTTCACGTTTTTCTTTAACCATTTCAACAATTTTACACAGCTCATCACGGGTAACATCAATTCCATATTCTCCCAGTTTGGCCTTAACTGCCCTGCATCCAGAATGCTTTCCCAAAACTATCTGTCGTTGATGGCCAATGAGTTCTGGCACAAAAGGTTCATAGGTTAATGGTTCTTCCAAAACAGCATCCACGTGTATACCAGACTCATGTCTGAACACATTTCTACCCACAATGGGCTTGTTATCAGGCACTTTCATATTGGTAAGCTCTTCCACTAATTGAGAAAGTTCATAGAATTTTTTTATGTTAAAGTCAAGATCAACTCCGTAAATAAGAAGTAAAGTCATCACCAGCTCCTCTAGGGATGTGTTTCCTGCTCTTTCACCTATTCCATTGACAGTAGTTGAAATGGCTGTGGCGCCAGCAAGTAAACCAGAAATACAATTAGAAAGAGCCATCCCAAAGTCATTATGGCAGTGTAATGCAATTTCGATGTTAATATCCTTTTTTAATTCTTTAACCAAGTAATCCATTCCCTGAGGACTTATTGCACCTACAGTATCTGCAATATGCACCCTGTCTGCCCCATATAGTTCTGCACGGCTGTATATTTTTTTCAAAAAGTCCAGATCAGTACGGGTGGCATCTTCTGCTGAGAAAGCCACAAATAAATCATGATCCTTGGCATGTTCAATTGAGTTCATGCAAATGTTTAGAGCGTCTTCCTGGCTGAATTTTAGTTTGTGTTTGAGGTGGAGTGAAGAAGTACCCAAAAACGTGATAATACCGTCCACGTCACAGTCCAGAGCCATGTCAATATCTTCTTTTTTTGTACGGGACAAAACCAGGATTTCTGCATCAAGATTTTCCCCTACAATTGCTTTTACTGAACGATTCTCTTCTTTGGAAACTACTGGAAAACCTGCTTCTATCTGGTGTAATCCTAATTCGTCTAATTTTCGAGCTATCTTTAGCTTTTCAGGTGTTCTGAGACACACTCCCGGTGTTTGTTCGCCGTCTCTGAGAGTGGTGTCGTAGACAGTGATCTCTTCAGGGAATTTCAGATTAACAGATTGATTGTATGGGCTTACGAAATGTTTCAATATATTACCGCCTATTTTTTTGGATAAACTGAAATTTAACTTTTTAATATGTATTCAAAAGGATTAAACTCGATTAATATGGATTTTAAAGATGATGATCCTTGAAAACCATTATTAATTTTAGCAGATAGTTTATTGGATTATCTTGGATTATTATTTAGATATAAATGTATTTTTCGTTTTGCATTTCCCTTAATCGGTGGGCTCATTCCGGTTGCCGGTGAAACCATTTGTCACTGAAACTTGCTTATAAAAAATATAGTGTTTTACTAGTAAAGTAAAAAAATAATGATAATTTTTGAGTATATAGAAAAATTGTAGATTTCTTTCAGTGAATTCATATTTTTCTAGTGAATTCCCATCAATTCCAGATATGAACTTCTTTCAAAACCCTTTTCAATTCCTATTTTTGAATATGTGGCAAAAATCTCATTAAGAGCTTCTTTGGTGTCTTCACCTTCAGCGGTTTCTTTTTCAATCTCCACAAAATCACCTACTCCATGAACTTTATCAAGGGTTATAATTAGTTCACCTAATGTATAGATAATCCGGTTCTTGCGAACCGTTGCCACCGGACGGAAACTGAGACTTTGAAGAATATCTGCTACTTTAGACGGATTTTCCACTTCTACTTCAATCTCTTTCCTGGTTTTACTGACCTTATCCATTTTTGCTCCCTTATATGTGATGTATGTTTCTTCAGAATTTTCTTTTTTGATTTTTCTTATTCTGAGAGCTTCATCAGTTTGAGCAAAGTCTCTATGTGGTGCATTAAAATACAGATCCTCCTGATATTCTTCCCCCTCCCGGGATGCACCAATTTCAACTATTTTTTCTTCGATTTCATTAAGGTTTGGGGCATGGGCCTTAACTTCGACTTCTATCATAAAAACTCCTTAAAATATTCATTTTCGTGTGTTAGGGATATGATTGGTTTTTTACCCGACCCGTCTTTCTATTGAATTTTTGATGTAAATCTGGGCGTCAGATATCTGAGTTAAATAATTATCAACCACATTCTCAATAAGTTCATAAGATTTTATTTTAGAATTTCTCTTTTTGATAATTTCTTTTTTCTTTTTAATTCTTTTTTGAACTTTTCGAGCAGATAATTCACGGCTTTCTTCGGGGGAGAGATTGAATTCATTAATAATCTGTATATACTCTTTTCTAATACTCCGAATATCTGTTCGTATATTGTGTCTGATTTTTTTCAGTACACTCTCCAACTCTTCCAGTTCATTCATGGTCTCCATGGCCTTTTGAATGTTGGAAACATCTATTTCCATCCCATCAATTTCAAGTTCATCCAGTTGTTGTTGGTAAATTTTTGGACCAAACATTGTTTCACCTGCCCATATATCATAATAATATTAACTTATGGATATTAAATATTAATAGATCATTACTGATGTATTATTTAATTGTTTTAAACCAAAATAAATTTAATTACAATTTTATTTAGAAAATTTTATAATCACGAACAACCGACAGATTGTGGCACCGAAAGCACATTCACAACAGAATCGATCTTTTGATGGCACTATCATGGAATGAATATCAAGAAACTAATATATATAGCAATGAACATACTTAGGGAAAAGTGAGATAATTAGTCTTTTTATAAAAAAAATTGGTAGTATAAAACTCGCTATTTTTATGTCCAATTCACGGTCATTTATATAGTATATATAAAGCCTTTTATAAAAGATATAAAAAGTACATGGTTAATAGGAAAACCATGGGAGGATATTAGATGACAAAAACTGAAATCAAAGTGGAGAACATAGTGACTTCCGCAACGATTGGAAAAGATTTAGACCTTCCACAAGTCGCTCCAGCGTTGGAAGGCGTAGAATATAACCTTGAACAATTCCCAGGATTAGTTTACAAAATTAAAGAACCTAAAACAGCTGCACTTATCTTTGGATCGGGTAAACTCGTTTGCACAGGTGCCAAGTCAATTGAAGACTCTAAAAAGGCTATCCATATTGCTGTGGATAAGATGCGTGCATTAGACCCCGAAATTCCTCATGAATACGAAATGAAAGTTCAGAACATTGTAGCTTCTGCCAATCTGGAAAAAACCCTTAACCTGGAGGCAGTGGCCCTGGATCTGGAAAACACCGAATACGAACCAGAACAATTCCCTGGTTTGGTTTACCGGCTTGGCGAACCAAAAGTAGTATTATTACTATTTGGGTCAGGGAAAGTAGTGTGTACTGGTGCAAAAACTATCGCAGACGCTCAACTTGGTGTTGAAAAAACTAAAGAAAGATTAGCTGAATTAGATCTATTATAATTCTATCTTTTTAATTAATATTTGGTGATCTTTTGATTAAACTTATCGCATTTGATCTTGATAACGTCCTTATTGACGGTGAAGTCATAGACGAAATGGCTAAATTAACTGGTGTAGAGGAAGAAATTTCCAAAATAACCAGCAAAGCCATGGAAGGAGACCTAGATTTTGAAACATCCCTTAAAGAAAGGGTTGCACTCTTGAAAGGAGCATCGGTTGAAGATATCAACCGGGTTATGATGGAAATCCCTCTGATGGAAGGGGCAAAGGAAAGTGTTGGCCAGCTCAAGAAGAGAGGATATAAAATAGCCACCATAACCGGCAGTTTTGATGTCATTGCCCAGCGCATGAAGGATGAACTTGACCTGGACTACACCTATTCCAACTCACTATCAGAAAAAGATGGAGTTCTAACTGGTGAAGTTACAGGGCCCCTTGTTGAGGGATCCAAAAAAGATGTCCTTAAAGAGATAATGGCATTAGAAAAGATTACAGCCGAGGAATGTGCCGCGGTTGGAGATGGTGCCAACGATATTTCCATGCTAGAAGAAGCAAATCTGGGAATAGCATTTAATGCCAAACCGGTATTAAAAGAGATGGCAGATGTTGTCATTGAGAAAAAGGACTTAAATGAATTACTGGAAATATTTGATGATCCAAGTTCCCCAAAGGAAACAGAACCCGAAGATAAAGAGAGCTTCACTGATCTTTTATCTAGGAAAAAGGATCTGGAAAAAACCCTGAAAGAACTAACATCTAAAAGAGACCAGTTAAATGATGAAGCCAAAAAATTACGGCAGAATCGGGATGAACTCAACTCTCAAATCAGGGGAAACCTAGACAAAGCCCTAAAATATAGGGACGAACGTGATCAGGTTAACAAAGAAGTTAAAAAATATAAAAAACTGCGTGATGAAGCCCATCAGGCCTATAAAAAGATGGAATGGACTTCTGGAAGAAGGGAAGCTGTCCAGGTTGAAGATGAGATAAAACGCCTGGAAAAAACTATTGAAACCAGGGTCTTAGACATTAGAAAAGAAAATGAACTTGTTAAAAAGGTCACAGACCTTCGGAAAAAACTTCAAGGTATGCAGGAAGATGAAGAAAGCCGGAGTGAAGCCCTGAAACTTAAAGAGGTTTCTGAAACCCACCATGCCAAAGTGGTGGAGCTGTCTGACCAGGCACAGGAAACTCATGAAAAAATGTTGGAATACTTCCGCAAGATAGATGACATCCGCAGCCAGGCAGATGAAGCCCATAAAAACTATATTGAAACCAGGGAAAAAGCTAACAAGGTTCATGAAGAAGTTAAGGCCACCTTTGGTAAGATAAGAAAAGCCAATAAGGGTATGGATCGGGTAAAAGCCAAAGAACGCAGTATTGAAGATGAAATTGTGCGAAAGAAAAACTCTGAAGAAAAAGAGAAAGCCGAAGAAATCTACCGAAAATTCAGAGAAGGTAAAAAGGTTTCCACTGAAGAGTTAATGCTATTACAAAAGCACAACATCGTCTAAATGCCATTATTGGCTTCATCCTCCCATTTTTCCCACTTTTTTATTTTTATTCTTTTGTTCTGTTATTGTAACTAATAGGTCAGGTGAATGAATGAATCCTGCTGATAATTCTTTTAAAGTTAATAATAATGTAAAAATAGCTGCACTTTTAGTGGCGAGCATAGCTTCCTTTTTCACACCATTCATGGGAACATCGGTTAATATTGCCCTACCCACAATTGGATTAGATTTTGGGGCAGACGCTATTCTTTTGAACTGGATTACCAATGGATTTCTTCTGGCAGCAGCCATTTTTGCAGTTCCATTTGGCCGGTTGGCGGATATACATGGAATGAAAAAGATATTCACCTATGGAATCATCATATTCACGGTGGCATCGCTTTTCTGCGCCTTATCACCTTCATCACTCATTCTTATAGCTTCCAGGATCATTCAGGGAATTGGGTCGGCTATGATTTTTGTCACAGGGCTGGCCATAATCACCTCAGTATATCCACCACATCACAGGGGAAAGGCCATAGGAATCAATATTGCAGCAGTTTATGTAGGTCTCTCTTTAGGTCCCGTAATTGGTGGGCTTATGACCCAGTATTTGGGTTGGAGGAGTTTATTTTTCCTTATGATACCATTTGGCTTGCTGGTGGTGGGCATAGTATTCTGGAAACTTCATGATGAATGGGCTGCTTCCAGGGGAGAAAAATTCGACTTTATTGGTTCAATAATATACAGTATAATGCTATTACTGATAATGTATGGATTCTCAAGTCTGCCAAAAATTGATGGTTGGGTAATGTTAGTATTGGGAGTTATTGGATTGTTAACATTTATTAAATGGGAGCTTCGAACTGAAAGTCCTGTGTTTAATATTAGATTGTTCAAAAACACGGAATTCACATTCTCCAGCATGGCTGCTCTTATTAATTACAGCGCCACATTTGCAGTATCCCTTTTGTTAAGTTATTATCTTCAGTACATTAAGGGATTCGAACCGCATGCTGCAGGATTAATTCTAGTGTTTCAGCCAATATTAATGGCTGTTACAGCTCCACTGGCTGGTAGAATGTCGGATAGATTTGATGCCAGAATCATTGCTACTGCAGGGATGGCCACAGTCACTATTGCCCTGTTTACGTTGACATTCTTAGATGTTAACACGCCCCTCACTGATATCATAATTGGATTGGTGGTTTTGGGGTTAGGATTCGGACTTTTCTCCTCACCAAACACAAATGTGATTATGGGGTCTGTGGAACGTAAATTCTATGGAGTGGCTTCTGCTACTGTGAGCACCATGCGACTCATAGGACAGACCATGAGCATAGGAATAGCCACATTAATTTTTGCATTATTCATGGGTAGGGTGCAAATAACTCCAGAACAGTATCCATCCCTATTGGAGAGTATACAGCTTTGCTTTGTGGTATTCACTATACTGTGCTTTGTGGGAATCTTTGTATCATGGTATCGGGGAAATAAAAAAAGTTATCAGAAAGAGAAAAATGGAAAATAAGATTGAAGATATATTTTTTTAAATAATTCTAGATCATTTAGGATTCTACCATAAAAGAAGTACCATCTTCTTTTTCAATCCTGAGAATGTTATCAGCAGCATCTTCCAGATCCGTGTCATGGGTAACAATGATCATCTGGGGTATGATTGACATTTTCTTGAGTAAATCAATCAGTTCCTGCCTTCGATAGGCGTCAAGGTGGATGGTGGGTTCATCCAACATAATTAATTCCAAACTTCCTCCAGAAAGAACCTGTGTGATTCCCAGCCTTAAAGCAAGTGCAACTGCTATTTTTTCACCACCACTTATCATATCAAGGCTGCTTTCACCAGTGGGACCATAAATGGTCACATCGTAATCATCATCCAGTTTTATGTCACTGTATTCAAAATTAAATCTTTCAAATAAATCCCGAGTTTTTTCTTCAATTAATGGTCTCGAAATATTTCTCAAGTCTTTTTGGACTCCATCTTTACCATAAATGTCCCTAATTATGGTCAATAGTTTTAGGAAATCTTTAAGGTTTTTTAATTCTTTTTCATATTTTTTAAATGATTCTATTTTTTCTTCCAGTTCTTCTATAGATGTTGATAGTTCATCTATCTGACCGAAAAGCGTCTGTTTTCTTCCACTAAGCTGATTTAATTCTTCATTCTTCAAATTCCATTGATTTTCAACCCGTTGATAAGATTTTTCACTGTACTTCAAATCTTCAATCTTTTTGTTCAGGTTTTCTATTTCTTCTTGAGTACTTTGAATAAGATTTTTATTTTCTTTTTGTCTTTCAAGCATGGCTTTTTTTTGGCTTACTTCACCTAAAAGACGTTGATATCTTTGACTTTTTTCTTCCAGATAAGTTATTTCTTCTGATAGATTTTCCACACTATCTCCAGCAATTTCTATTAGAGCGGTTATTTCCTTTTTCAAATCCCTCATCGATTTCATTATCTCATCTAAATCGGATGAATACTCTTCATTACTCCCTAAAGACTCTAAAGAACCACTTGCAGCAATATAGTTCTCATAGTTTTCTTTGATTTTGTCAATTTGGGATTTTTTATCTTTAATATCTTTTTCAATGCCTTCCAGAAGAATTATTTTTTCCTGAAGCTCCTTGAGATTCGAATTTATGTCTTCAATCTCTCTATTATTTTCTTCCACAGATTTTAGGTATTCTTTTAGAATGCTAATATTAATACTCTGAATTTTAGTTTGTTGCGATTCTAAATTTTCTTGTTCAGCTTCAAATTCTATTAATTTTTCCTTTAAATCTTTAGACCTTAAAATATTGGCATTAATATTAGATTGGTAATCATTTATCAGTTCATCCCTTTTGTCTGTGGTTATTTGTGATTTACAAATAGGGCAACGATCTTTGACTTTTTTTAACTCTTCTATTGGCTTTTTAATATCCTGATTTTTCACATGGATATTGGATAATTCACTTTGAATATTCTGGATAACTTCTGAATTTTCCTTGATTCTTGATTCTAATTGTGGTTTAAAACGTGATAAATAGGTTTCAAATTCTTCTACGGAATCATAGTTCTTATCTATAATAGAATTGGATTTTTCAAGAAGATCTCTCGTTTTTTCAAGAGATTGATTGATCTTTGATTCGATTTTCGATTTTCTTTTGGAAAATTGTTCAAAGAGTACTCGACTTCCCTCAAACTGATCTTTAGCATACTGTAAATTGTTAATATCATTGTTTAAAATAGAATAATCATTATAATATGATTCATTGTCATTTAAAACCTTTTCAAAATGCCGAATTTCATTCAAAACCTTCATTTTTCTTTCTTTATCGTTAGTTAGTTTTTTTAATTCTCTGCTTTTCTCTTCAAGACTTTTTAAAACCTTTAATTTGTCTAATTTGGGTTTTATTTCACTTATTTCCAGTTCTTTATTCGTTATTTCTGTTAATTGATTTTGGAGATCATTTTTTGTTTTTTCAAGTTGTTCTGAGACTTCTTTTTTGGAATTTAAAACTGTTTTATTTTTTTCAAATTCTACTTTCCTTTGATTAAGTAATTCTTTCTTTTCAGTAAGTAGCTTGAACTCTATACTTCTTTCATCTATTTCTCTTTTAAGATTCTTAATTTCAGATTTCAATTCATTTTTTTTCCCATTTTTAGAGTTTAACTCTTCTTTTAATTCTACAAAAGATTCTATTTTACCCTCTAATTTGAACTTGCTTTCATTGTATTTATCTAAGATAATTTTCATGTTTTTCCAAGCTTTTTCTAAAGAATCAATACCTAAGAGCCTTCCAATCATTTGTTTTTTCTCTGAAGATGTTTTCTCAATGAGATCTGCTATTTCTCCCTGGCGCACATACACTGCATTTAGGAAGAGATCTCCATCCATCTCCAGTAGGTTTTGAATCTCTGTTGTAACTTGTTTATCTCCCGAAACTAGTGGTTGAAATCTTCCACTTTCTTTAATACTCATAATAGCTTTGGAGGATGTTTTGGTACGTTCTCTTAACACCTGGTATGTTCTGCCATTGGCGTTGAACTGTATCTCAACTGACATTCTTTTTTTACCAATAGTAATAAGTTGGTCAATTCTTTTACTGGTATGCTGTTTGAAAAGTGCGAAACTCACTGCCTCAAGGATGCTAGACTTACCTGCACCATTACCCCCTATTATAAGAGATATTCCAGTGTCAAATTTGATAAGAGTATCCCTATGGGACTTAAAGTTTTTCATATGGATGTGTTCAATGATCATATAAATCCTCGTAAAAATCTTGAACCCTATTTTCTGCTGTTTTATAATTACCATCAGAAAGTTCTTTCAAAAGACTGGTTGCTAGTTCATTGACTTTTTCGTTGTTGAAATCCTTAAGACTATGTTCAATCACACGCTTAATATCCAAAACTTCATTTGATTGATCAAAAAGATGATCCTCACTGTTAACTGTTGTTGGTTTGTAGTTAGATCTTAATGCAAGACAAGAATTTGATAAAGAACGATTTAAGGTTTCATAAACCTCAGAACGACTGAAATTTCCTCCTTCCACTGTTACCATGAGTATGGGTTTCCTATCCAGTGTGTGAATATACTGACTAATTCTGGATAACTCTTCCCTGAGTTTAATGTAGGATATGTTTTCTTTTATAAACTCTCTCGGAAGTTCAAGGTTAATCTTTTCAATCTCCGGCATATCTCCACTAATATCTACAAGATAAAATCCTTTACCATTCTTTTTATAACCTTCAAGTTCATTGGAACGCCATATTTCAGTGGAACCAGGGTATGCCAGTTTACCTTCTCCAAAATCATCGATCACTCTCTCATGAATATGGCCAAATGCACAGTAATTAAAACTTTGAGGCACATCACCTATTTTAATTTCATATTCATAGGGAATATAACGGTCGATGCCCTGATGAAGAACCAATATCCTCTTTTTATAGTCCATTGAAGATTTTTCTATGTCTTGAAGTCTTTGGATTAAGTGTTTCGAATGGTATTTAGATGCATAGGGCGCTCCCCCTATAAAAACATCATTTTCTATGTAGAATGGCTTATTTGGACTTATAAGTTTTAAACCAAAATTTTTATATAAAATTTGGGGTGGAAGAGCGTTTTTGCGCATTACAACATCATGATTACCAGCAATGGCATAAATTGGAATATTTTCTTCTTTCAATTTCAGAATACCTTTTTGTGCTGTTAATAATGCTCTTGTAGGGGGTCTTGAGTATTCAAACAAGTCTCCGGAGTGGACAACAAAATCAGGCCTTTCATTAATAATCTCATTAATGGCTTGTTCAAAAACCTCGAAAAAGTCATTTTCCCTCTCAACAAGACCGTATTGGCGATATCCCATGTGGGTATCTGCTAAATGGGCAAACTGCATTAATAGTCTCCCCCAAGATCTTCATACTCCTCTTTTTGTTGGTTTAAAATTTTTGTATGATTTTTATGGGATTTTGACCATTCATCTACGATGTTTAAATCTCCTCCAGTGATCTTCCCCTGAAATTCATCTATCTTGATCAAAGTAGGGATTCTAGTCATTAAACCAAGTATAATGGCCTCACCAATGTTGAGGGAGGGTAGTTGTGCTATTAAATCATCGCTTAAGCTTTCACTTGCACGCTGAACATGGCTTTGATCGGTTGGTTCCACCAAACGCAGAATAATCATGTTGTTTGCCTGGGATAGGGCATCTGAATCAAGTGATTTGGGACTTTGACTCACCAGACATAATCCTACAGAGAATTTACGCCCTTCTCTAGCTATTCTACTAATCCATAGCTTTGATTCGGTTTTTCTATTTTGAGGGGCTAAAATGTGGGCTTCTTCTAGAATTAAAAATATGGGGAACTCAAGGCCATCTCCACTTCTTAAAAACTCCTTCCTGTTGCTTAAAACATTGCGAAGGATATGACTAACTACCACATCTGAGGCAAACTCGTCAACAGAACCTAAATCCAGTATATTTGCTTTCCCAACTTCTAGGTTGTCAATTATGTCTTTTGCTTCAAGACTGAGTATATTTCCATATTTATCCCGCATATGTTCTAGTTTGTTTAAAACATCCGCAATGGATTTTTTATCAGAGGCATTAAATGATTTCGAATCAGGATCCTCTGCTTCTTGTAACCATCCTTCCAGTTTGCTCTGTATGATGGTAATGAAATCTTTACCTGTTGAAGAACCCTGCATCAAGCTTTTCCGTGCCAATTTATAAGCTTTAAAAAAGTATCTTTCTTGAACGTATGCATTGGATGGAATATTTGATAATTGTCTAATTTCACCAAAGGAGAGATAAAGTGGGTTAATTTGGGGTTGCATTACATTGACTTTATCTTCCCCAAAATCAGTGTTCACATATTCTGAGTGCATATCGAATATCAAAACACTTCCATTGACTTTCAAGAGGCCATCTACAATTACTGAAACGGTATTAGATTTCCCAGCACCAGTCATTGCTAGAACTGCTAGGTGTCTTGATACCATTTTGTTTATGTCAATTTCTATGGCCACTTCATCTTGTGTAATCAGGTTTCCCAACTTTAGACCATACTTGCCTACTTTGAATATCTTCTTTAGAACATCTGAATCAGCAACTCTTATCTCAGTTCCAGGTGGAGCTGGTGTGCGTGGAATGCGAAGATCGTTATCAATATCTCCCAGTATTTTAACAGTTCCCTTAACGTAATGGTCATCGCCTTCGATGGCTTTTATTTTTTCAATGGTCAGGGGGTCATATATTTGATCATTAATGGAAACACTGCCCCTTACTAGGGATTCTATCATTCCCAGAACATTTTTTCCATCATACTTCAGGGAAACATATTCTCCCACTCTGGGCATTTCCTTTGAAATGAAACTTACATCAACCAATGATGTTTCACCAATACATCTTCCAATCACTTCATTCATTTAACATTTCCCTCCCACTTTTTTCCCTGAACCCAATTATCTTGGAAAGGTTTTCCAGATCATTTTTCCGGATTACAACATCATTATGGGCCTTTTTTAATAATAATGGATATCCTTCTGCACTTATATTCTTTATAGTCTTCAATAATCTTGTTATATCATTTTCTGTGGCACGGTATGGTAGTTCGAACTTTAGCATGTTTTTATGATCTTCTAATCGAGCATAGAAAATTGTGAATGTCAAACCTTTAAAGAATTCATTTTTAACTGGGAAATCCATTTTAACGTCTTTTACATATGAATATCTTGGTTTTGAGTATCCCTGTTTTTTACTGTACATATCAAATATTGCCATATCTGGAACTTTTGAATCGAAATATTCATTACTAGTAGATGTTTTGGAGATGGCCACTATTTTTTTGTCATGGTTCATTAATTCACTAATAAAAACCATGTTTTCCAAGTTTTCAAGATAGATCATTGGTTCGGTATTATCATTAAATTCATCAGCAATTTCACTAGCAAATTTAGATGAAGTTATTGCCACATCCAAAATATTTACCTCTTCTTCCAAGAGGGGCAAGTATTTTGCCCTTATTTTTTCTTTCACCTGTTTTTTGAGTTCTTTTTCAATAGGAAAAGGCCTTATGAGGTTTCCCAAAATAGACCCATCAAAGAGGAATATATCCACATCATATTCCTTTAACAGCTTGAGGGCGTTTTTAATTTCGAATATGTTCATATAACTTCTCAAACGATCTTCAACATATTTATGGTGGGCTATAATATCAATTTCAGAGCTTTCAACTCTTTTAAAGCCATTATGTACATTTAAAAGGCCTTCAGCACAGATTGCATAAAATATGAATGGTAGAAATTTCCTTTTATTGATACTTCCATCACCAGCAGCGATATTTGTGTTTAAGTTGCTTTCTACTATTGGGTAATCAACCCATTGTTCGGAAACATCGACTTGGAATGATTCAATTTCCTTTATTTGCTGATTGATGTTATCTCTTTTTTTCAGGGCTTTTTCATAAAGTGAATCAAGCATTTAATCCCTCAAAATTAATATAAGTCGTTTTTTATTAGTTTATTGGATAAATAAGGCAATCTGTGTATTGAACATAACAATTATATTTTACTCTCCTTAATTTAAAACTTTATTTATTAATATGACCAAGCCAAAACGTATAACCATGACTAATCTCACACCCCTACAAAAAAGGGTCTTAAATGGCATTAAATTCTTTCAGGCAGAATATAAGGATGGAGTTCCCTACAACATCCTGAAAATTGATCTTGGCCTTGCTCTAGAAGATCTTGATCACGCACTGGCTTATTTGGAAGAAGAAAATTACATTACGCGTCGAGACGGCAGCATCCTTCTTAAAAGTGATGATGAAATGGTTCAAAAAACTGAAGAAGTACCTGCCACTGGCAGTATGGTAGAAACAAGTGATCTGGGGGATGTTGAAGTAAAAGACCAGTTATCTGAAACTGAACAAGAATCTCTGGAAATAATCAGAAAACTGGTGGATGATGAGGGCAATCTTTCTCGCACTCTACTGGAGGGTAACCTCCTCTATGGTGTGCTGAAGTTAAGCAACATCAGAATGTATAATCTAATAACATCTTTGGAGAATAAAGGTATTATAAAGAAAATACAACTTCCTGATGGTGAGTATTACAAGTTCACGCCCTGATATTCCACCAAGAAACCCCACATGAATTAAAAACATAATCAAATTAATTCCAACTGTAAGGGTTAAACTCTGATGGTGGAATGTACATCACTTCGGCATATCCCTTCTTCAGGAGTTCCTGGTTCAGGTTGACACCATCCACATAGACCACTGCGAGAGTTCGGCGGTATTTATCCTTATTTTTATCATCATCAATATCTAAACCCACCATTTTGCCCAAGCACTTATTTTTTACAAAGTTTTTAGCACTAAGATATCCTGATTCTCCCCTTTCTGGAGTGTTCACCCCCACAAAACGTACTCTTCCGATTCCCTCCACATCTATAGTGTCCCCATCCACTACCTTGTAACATTTACCACGTACCTCAACATTCGGACTATCAGAATCTGTTCTCTTGATTGTAGTTGAGTTTTCGGAAACTATAGGGGAATTATTGGTATTGTTCATAGTGTATAATGAGCTATCAGACTGATCCAAATCATCCTGAGTGCAACCAGAAACACCTAGGATTATGATTAACATTGTTATCAAAAAATATGGGACACGCATTTTTATCATCTTCACTCTCTTCGGCTAATCATTCTATTTGTTATAATAAAGATTGTCCTTTGACTTATATGTATTCACTTTGATTTAAGTATTTAATCGGTGTACACGATGGGGTTAAATGCAATAAAAAACAACACATAAAGCATGATACTTGTAACTGGAGGTGCAGGATACATAGGCTCCCATGCCAATAAGGAGCTAACCCTTGCAGGATATGAAACAGTTGTTCTGGATAACATGAGTTATGGTCATGAAGATTTCCTGAAATGGGGAGTCTATGAAAATGTAGATTTAGGTGATTTAGATTCATTAAGGAAAGTTTTCCAGAAGTATAAAATCGAAGCGGTTATGCATTTTGCTGCATTCACTTATGTAGGGGAATCAGTGGAGGATCCTCAGAAATACTACCTTAACAACCTGAAAAATACCTTAAATCTTCTCCAAGTGATGAATGAATTCAAGATAAAGAAAATAATATTTTCATCAACCTGTGCTACCTACGGAAATCCTCAAGAAATTCCCATTACTGAAACTCATCCTCAAGACCCTATAAGTCCGTATGGTAAGGCTAAGCTAATGGTAGAACAGGTTTTATCAGATTACAGTATTGCCTATGGGCTTCGTTATGTTTCCCTCCGTTACTTCAATGCTGCCGGTGCAGACCCCGATGGTGATGTTGGAGAAAGACACAACCCAGAAACACACCTCATACCCCTAATACTAGATGCTGCTGCAGGAA
Organism: Methanobacterium sp.; assembly: GCA_020855015.1. Lineage (GTDB taxonomy): Archaea > Methanobacteriota > Methanobacteria > Methanobacteriales > Methanobacteriaceae > Methanobacterium. Next base: position 74,064 of record JAHKLP010000019.1, on the reverse strand, counting down.
AAAGAGAGGATATAAAGATATTTGGAACAGATTACACTACCCATGACGGTACATGCATCAGGGATTATATACACGTCACCGATCTGGCAGATGCACATATAAAGGCTCTTAAATATCTTGAAAATGGTGGAAAGAGTGAAGTTTTCAACTTAGGAAATGGTAATGGATTTTCAGTTAAACAAGTCATTGAAGAAGCCAGAAAAGTAACTGGCAAAGAAATCAAATCCACTGAAACAGATAGAAGGCCGGGTGATCCTCCTGTCCTTGTAGGAAGCTCTAAAAAAGCACGTGAAATCCTGAAATGGCAACCTAAATATGATAATCTGACTGAAATTATCAGCACTGCATGGGAATGGCATAAGAAAGATAATGCGGATATGATGTAATATATGCTTGGAAAAGATTTCATTTATAGACTATCAGATTCTGTTAATGATTTGGCTAATGTTAGTAATCTTAGTGTGAAAAGATTTTTATTTCACTTAATATGGAGTATAATTATCTCAATTTTAATTATAACCTCATTATTTTCTAAATTTTTTGATTTCCAGACTTCAAGAAATCCTTTATATTTGATTTATGGATCTCTAGGCGTTTTTTATGTTTTAATGTTAATTTCTATTTTTACTCGTGTTAAAAAAATATTTCCTTTGATTCTACTAGTTTTAATGATATTTTCAGGATTAACTATAATCTACACATATCTTTTTCAAACGATTACTATCTCAAGTTTAGAATATTTTTATGGAATAGGGACATTCCTAATTTATTTAATTGGTTTTTCTTTGATAGTTTATCTAAAAAAATCTTAATTAAGGGTAAACAGGCATATCTTCAGCAATTGTTTAAATCAGGGATTTGACCTTTAAAAAGAAAAAATATGTTATTATTTCAGAATATTTCTTAAATATTCCCTTAATTCTCCATTGACTTCAGGGTCCTGTAGAGCTATCTCCAGGGAGCTTTTAAGCCATTCTACATTGTTTCCAATGTCATACATTTTACCATCAAATATATGGCCGTAAATATTGTCTAAACGCCGCATGGCGTCGGTGAGTTGTATCTCCCCACCCACACCTGGAGGAATGTCATCAAGATGGTCAAATATTTCAGAATCCAGCACGTAACGTCCTGTGATGGCCAGATCTGATGGTGCATCCTCTGGCCGGGGCTTTTCAACCATATCTTCAATTTTATAAACAGCATCTTCAACTTGTTGTCCTTTGATAATTCCATAGCGTTCAATTTTATCACGTGGAACCCTTTCAATTGCAATAGATGATGCATCATATTTTTCATGTATATCCAGGAGCTGTCTGGTGCAAGGAGTTGAAGATTGAGTTATTGTGTCTCCTAAAAGCACGGCGAATGGCTGTCCGTCGATGTGTTTTTCGGCACAGAGTATGGCATCTCCCAGTCCCTTCTGTTGTTTTTGTCTAACGTAATATATATCTGCCATTTCAGATATGGCCTCAACCTCTACCAGATAATCCATTTTGCCACAGTTACGAAGGGAGTACTCCAGTTCAAAGGAACGGTCAAAATGATCTTCAATTGATCTTTTTCCCTTACCAGTTATAATCAGTATATCATCGATTCCGGAGGCCACTGCCTCTTCAACCACGTATTGGATGGTTGGTTTATTATAAACCGGTAACATTTCTTTTGGTTGGGCCTTAGTCGCTGGTAAAAACCGGGTTCCGAGGCCTGCCGCAGGTATGACAGCTTTCATTATCCATTCTCCATTCTATAGCTTTGCATTCATTTGTTAAATCATAGGGATGATTTCTGGTTTAAATGTTCATAGTCAAGATGAAACTAAAATTTTTAGGGGAATTAATAAATTTAATTCAGATCAAGAACATTTGTTAATTGGTTGGCTACAATTTCCAAATGATTCATGGTAATGGTTAATAGGAGCGAGATATATAAAACTTTCCAAGAAGAATAAAACGGTGTATTTATGATTGATGGCGTACAAGTAAAGAAGCTTAAAGTCATCCCCGATGAGAGGGGTTGGCTAATGGAAATATTAAGATGTGATGATGACATATATCAGAAATTTGGACAGGTTTACATGACCACAGCTTATCCTGGGGTAGTGAAGGCATGGCATCTGCATAAGAAGCAGACCGATAACTTTACATGCATTCGTGGTATGATGAAGGTCGCTTTATATGATAGTCGCGAGAATTCGGCTACTTATGGTGAGATAAACGAGTTTTTTGTCGGAGACAAAAATCCAATGATAATAAGTGTCCCCCCATATGTTTATCATGGTTTTAAAGCGGTGGGTGATGAAACGGCCTATTTTGTAAGTGTACCTACTTTACCCTTTAACTATGATGAACCTGATGAGTTCCGCCTTGAACCTGACACTGATGAAATCCCCTATGACTGGATATTGGATAAGAGTAAGAAACACGGATAAATGACTAATTGGTGATTTAATGCAGATAATGATTACTGGAGGTGCCGGATTTATTGGATCCAACTTCGTACACCACCTCTCGCAGAATGAGGATTATGACCTAGTTGTTCTGGACAAGTTAACCTATGCTGGTGACATGGAGAACCTCAAGGAAGTCCGTGATAAAATCAAATTTGTAAAGGGGGACCTAACAGATGAAGAAGTAGTCTCCAGGACCATGAAAGACTGTGATATGGTGGTTAACTTCGCTGCTGAGACACATGTTGATGTGTCCATAGAAGATCCAGGCATATTCCTTAAAAGTAATGTGATAGGCACTTATAACCTCTTAGAACATGTCAGAAAGTATGATGTGGAACGCTACCTGCAAATATCCACTGATGAAGTTTATGGCAGTATTATGGATGGTTCATTCACCGAGAGTAGCAATTTAGATCCTTCCAGCCCATACTCGGCCAGTAAAGCCAGTGGAGATCTCTTGGTCAATGCTTACTTCAAAACTTACAGTTTACCTCTTTTAGTAACTCGCAGTAGTAACAACTTCGGACCCAGGCAGTTTCCAGAAAAGTTAATACCCTCTTTTATTATAAAGGCCCTGCAGGATCAGCCCCTCCCAGTTTATGGTGATGGAAAAAACATAAGGGACTGGATATATGTTATGGACAACTGCCGGGGAATAGAATCAGTTCTAATGCGTGGTAAATTGGGGGAAACATATAATATCGGTGGTGGAAACGAGAAAAATAACCTGGAAATCACCCACATGTTACTCGAAATTTTAGGCAAACCCAAAAGCCTTATAACGTATGTGGAAGATCGTTTAGGTCATGATAGGAGATATTCATTGGATTCTACTAAGATTAAGAAATTAGGCTGGGAACCAATTTGGGATTTCAGGGAAGCCCTGCAAGAGACCGTCCGTTGGTACCAAGAAAACTTCGAAAAATTTCAATAAGGTGAGATCAATAGTTTAAGTTTTTTCAAGGGGATCATAACCCTATTTATTTTTGACTTCATTTTCCTATTATCTGGAGAATTATTCATGCTATCAATTACGGAAAATATCAGAAAAAGTTTAAAAAGTGAAGGTTTTAAAGACAGGATACTTTGGGTTGATTGGGTTCGAGCACTGGCCATTGTTGCTATTTTGGTTATACATGTTTCTTCCAGTTACCTCACCGATATCAGTTATCAGAGTAATTTCTGGTTGATAGCTACCTTTTTCGAATCATTAAGCCGTTTTGGTATCATTGCTTTTGTCATGATATCTGGTTATCTTCTACTGAATCGTGAATATGAATTAACTGACTTTCTCAGCCGTAGATTGAAGAGAGTGCTTATTCCATTTATTTTATGGAATTTCATTTATATATTTTTTAAAATTAATTTTCAGAATGTTTTAGGCGAGAATTATACTCTTTTCGCAGTTTTGGAATTTATTGGCAAAGCCTTTCTTGATCCTACCATAGTTGCCATTCAGTTCTGGTTCATATACATGATCGTAGGGCTGTATTTGGTTACTCCCATAATTTCAAAGTGGATAAAAAACTCTAACGACAGAGAAGTTGAATATTTTTTAGTCATATGGTTAATCACACTATTATTGGGCTTCTTTTCAGTTAGTTTCCTGTTGGAAAACTACCTGATATACTTCAGTGGATTCATTGGTTATTTCGTTCTTGGATATTATCTGGCGAAAAAAGAGTCCAAGTATTTGAATAGTCGTCTTTTCGGACTCATTCTCTTTATAACTGGTACATTAATCACCTTTGTGGGGACCATCTATCTAACTTATCAAACTGGTCAATTGGATTTGACTTTCATTCAATTAGGAGATCTGACACCTAATGCCTTTTTACAAGCTACTGGAGTCTTTATAATTATAAAAAATACAGATTTCAGCTCTTGGTCTGTGAAGAATTGGTCATTGAACGGTTTGATAATAAAAGTAAGCTTATTCAGTTATGGGATATACCTTTTAAATATCTTGGTATTAAGGTTCTTTGAATATTTCGGTTTGTTATCTGTAAATACCAATCCTATCTATAACATTCCTATATTCGTATTTCTAACTTTAATTGTATCTTTAATCACACTAATGATCCTGGATAAATTACCTGGATTGAAATATTTATCTGGGAAATAGTAAAATTAGAAAAATATCATATTTTTTCTTCGATTTTTTTCATAAAATCTTTTTTGCTTATATTGGGAATTTTTACAATTTTTTGATGACTTTTAAGTCCAGAAACAATGGCTACTTTCCGACCAGTTAATTTTGAAAACTCTTTAACTATTTCTTTATTAGCCTTTCCCTTCAGAGGGGGTGATTTTAACTTAACTTCTAGGGTTTTCCTCCAAGGGTTGTAAGAGGAGATATCAAAATGATCAGAACGCGGTGAGACTTCAATATTAACTAACAAATCATCTCCAACTATTTTCACAGCATCCATAAAATCACGGTCAATAACATTTAGAAAGGTCTTAGGTATTAAGTTTAGGGAAGTAACCTTTAAATAGTGAAAGTGAGAGATGATGGTATGCTTTACTCTCTTGTGTGAGAATCAGCACAGCAGGGGTGGTCGAGCGGTCAAAGGCGCTAGGTTGAGGGCCTAGTGGGTGAGTCCCTTCGCGGGTTCGAATCCCGTCCCCTGCACTTGTTTTAGAGAATATTAATTCTCGAAACATTTTTTTTAAGTTCTATGTTGTGTTAACAATTATGGTAACTTCTAGAGTTTTCCCAGATCTAAGATCCTCTACCAGATCAGAGTTTAAATCAACTGCTGCCTTATCCGCACCTATCATTAGGGTTCGGCTGCAAGTGTAATCACTTTTACGGCATACTATATCTGTGGGATGATCCAGGGTAAGTGCAGGATGACCATGTCCAGTAATAGAATCTGTAGCATTTTCTGTTTCTAGAATAATCTTAATTTTGACGTTTTCGTTACGAATAGTTTCCTTCATATTGTGCGGCAGGTCATTTAAGGACGCGATTGAAGCTACTCCAACAATACAATCTGCTCTAAGCCCCATATCTATATCTTGAGTTACTTCGAATGTAGTACGATGTTTGGAGGTAACATTATAGTGTCCTTTAGCTGTGAAGGTGTATTCCATGGTCATTCCATCCCGGTTAATAACTATCCCTGAATTCAATTTTAGTATTTATTGAATTTTGGTAGTATGGATTTAATATATTTAAGAATATTTAAAATAAATATTAAATAACTCACTTCAATTTGACGTGTTACTATGAAAATCAGTTGTATTGTGGATAATCGAGCCCTTTTCGCTTCAAATTTGTATGCTGAACATGGATTTTCATTATTTTTGAATTTAGACAATGAAAAGATCATAATGGATGCTGGAAAGACCCCCCAAGTTTTTAAACATAACTTTGATCTGCTTGGTTTAGATTCTGTAGACAAGGTTGTGTTAAGTCATGGGCATGACGACCACACTGGAGGCATTCCAGCTCTACATAATACAGGGGCCAAGTTTTTTTTGCATTCTGATGCGTTAATTCCCAAATATGCTGTATTAGATGGGAATTCACGATACATAGGTTTTCCAAAATCAGTTGATCTTGATAAATCAGGCATAGAACTGGAATTCGTTGCTGAAACTACAAAAATAGGAAGTAATCTGTGGATTTTCAATAATGTGGATAAATATTGTGATTTTGAAAACATCCCCTCATATTTATCCATTAAAAGAGAGGGTAAATTTTTAAAAGATAAATTTAGTGATGAATTGAATTTGGTTGTGGAAACTGATAATGGTTTAGTGATTATATCCGGTTGCGCCCATCTTGGTATTGTAAATATCCTTTATTCAGCCATGGAGTATTTTCAAGATGAAATATATGGCGTTATTGGGGGATCACATCTTATTAATGCCGATCCTAAGAGAATAGGGCGAACATTGAATGAATTTAAAAAAATTAAACCTGAACTCATAGCCCTTGGGCATTGCACAGGATTTGAAGCTTTATGTAGATTCAAGAATGAATTTGAAGATAAATTCCTCCCTCTGGAGTCTGGTGCAGAAATCATGGATTTTTAATCATGTAGTAAATTCTAAAAGAGATTGATAATCTTACAAATAAAAAAATCACTAAAAAAAGGATATCATTCTATGAGTATTAAAACAGTTCGAAAAGGCACATATTGCCTTTTGATCCATCAGAAAGCGGATAAAAAAATCATCATAGGCCAAAAAGGAAAAATCAACTTTTATAAGGGTTGTTATGTTTATATTGGTTCGGCCATGAACTCTCTGGAAGGTAGAATTCAAAGACATTTAAGCAAGGATAAAAAACTTCACTGGCATGTTGATTACCTTCTGGATAATCCTCAATCCTTGATAAATGAAGTTTACTTTTCAGATGATGGAGTTAAACACGAATGTGAACTGGCCAAAAGTATTGCAGAGAATGGAAAAGAAGTTCAGGGCTTCGGATGTTCTGATTGTAAATGCAATTCCCATTTAATTTATTTTTTAAATATTGATGATGCGGAATATGCAGTTTCTAATGCCTTTAAAGAAATAGGATTAGAAAGAAAGAATATTTGAGATTCAAAGACTTTTATAATAAAATAAATGGTTACTGAAATGTTCTGAAGAATTCTTCAAATTCTTCCACATCCATTGGCTCGGGAATCACAAATTCTTGGTTATTATAGATTGATTTTGAAAGATTTTTATATTGATTTGCCTGTTCAGAGTCCGGAAATTTTTCTACAACTGTTTTTGCATCAATTTCACTTTTTTGGACTAATTCACTGCGTGGGATTACTCCAATAACTTGACTTCCAATTCTGTAAGCGAATTCTTCCACAATTTCCATTTCTCGATGGATGCCTCGGCAGTTGCAGATTATGCCCCCCAGATTGCTTTTAAGCTTTTTAATGCCCTTAGATATGTTATTGGCTGCGTATAATGCCATATATTCTCCAGAAGTTACTATGTATACTTCATCAGCGAAATCTTCCCTGAGGGGCACTGCAAAGCCTCCACAAACTACATCTCCCAGCACATCATAGATAATTATATCTACATCTTCGGAAAAAACTTCCAAATTCTCCAAGAGTTTCATAGCTACAATAACTCCTCTCCCTGCACATCCAACACCAGGTTCAGGACCGCCACTTTCCACACACTTCACATTTCCATATCCATGGAATAGAACATCTTCCTGATTGGTGTCTCTTTTTTCTTTTAAAATATCCAGGATGGTGGGAATCCTTCGCCCTACCAGGGTGCGGGTGGTGTCTGCTTTGGGGTCGCAGCCAATAACCAGCACATTTCTATTTTTAGAGTAGGCTGCAGCCAGGTTGGATACTATGGTGGATTTACCAATACCTCCCTTGCCGTAAATGGCAATGTGTTTGGTCTTACTCATCCCCTCACCATGGCTCCAATGACGTCTCCTCGGGTTATGATTCCAACCATTTTACCGTCACTTTCAACTACTGGTAGTCGTTTAACATCATGGGTGTCCATTAGCTGGGCTGCGTCAGATATATCAGCGTCGGGCTTAATGGTCACAACTTTTTTAGTCATTATTTCTCCTATTAGGAGTGATGCAGCTTTGTTCATATCTTCAGCGATTTCATCCATCTCATATTTCATGCGTACTGGTAATTCAATTAAATCAAGTGGGGCGGGTAGGATCAGGTTTATATGGGGGGAATGAACTTCTATGAGTCGCATGATGTCGCCTTCACTTATGATTCCCACTAGTTTGTCTTCTTTGTCTACTACTGGTGCTCCGCTGATCTTTTTTTCACGTAGGCTTCCAGCAACATCAATGATCCGGTCATCGACTTGGAATTTGATTACTTCTTTTTCCATGGCATCCTGAATTTTCATAATATCAACTCCTCACACCTCAAGAATTCTCAAATAATGGTAGTTATCAAATCTCTTGATATCTTAAGATTAAGTTAGTGAATCTCAAGATTTATATCAATTAATATAATTTTTTTGATTATAACCTTTTTTTAATGATCCCCATATTATGAAATATTTTCCTGTTTTTTCTCAGAAAGTAATCTCATCAAAACCTTACATCATTGGATACAGAAGAGACTGAAGAGCTTCAAAAAGCTATAAAAACTGTTAAATCAACATTGATAAAAATAAAAGGCATATACAATGAATTTTCGGCATAAAACGGATAGATTGAGTGATAATTTAAATCGAGCAGCTTCAAGTTATGATGGCCGGCCTTAGGATTGGTCGTTTGATGGTGTTCTGGAAAACTCTATTATTATCATGCAATTCCCAACATAATCAGTAATTTGGGAAGTATGTCTTACTATGTCTATGCCCTTTTACAATTTACATGCCGGCATCAACCATAGTCATAATACTTTCAGGTAAGCTGTCAGATTATTATGTTCATAAGGAAATCTTATGTTTAAGATAGCATTATTCGTTGTTACTTCCATGTTATATGGATATCAGAAACAATAAGAACTGAGAATAAAAAGAAAACCAAATAAATCTACAATCAAGTTTTTCATGATTTTATTATCTAAGTTCTTTTGACTCTTAGGTAAACTAAATCTCCTGGTCGTACTTTATGTTTAAACAGAACTCCCACATTTCCTTCTTTAGCTTTTTGTATGTTTTCACCCATGATCTGAAGTGATTCTACCTTCCCAGTAACAGAACCGGTAGTCGGGCCCTGCACTAATATCTCATCACTTACTTTTAGGGGATGCCAAAGCCGTATCTCCGCAGCTTTCACTTTAGAATAATAATTAACCACTTCTCCGATGTCTTGTTTGGTATATGTGGCTTGATTGTAGTTACTGGTCTTGTGGGCTTTTTGGAAGTAGAATCCAGTGTCAAAACCGCGATTATAAACCCCTTTCAATTTGTCTATCCACCGGTCCTGAAATTCCCATGTACCGCTTTGATAAGAGTTAATGGCTTCCCGATAAACTTTGGTAACTGTGGCCACATATTCTGCCGGTCTAGCTCTCCCTTCAATCTTAAAGGAAGATATTCCTGCCTTAATTAGTTCCGGAATGTGTTCGACCATACACAGATCATTAGGACTTAAAATATGTCCTTTAAATCCACAAGTACCTTGATTCAATTCTTTTCCTTCAGTAACAGTTAATGAAACACTATTATCTTCTGAAATGAGTTTCCATTCTTTCCGACATGGTTGCAAACACTCTCCACAGTTTGCATTCTTCTGGTAAAGATATGAACTTAAAAAACATCTTCCGGAAATAGCCAGACACATTGCTCCGTGCACAAAAACCTCTACTTCAAGAGGACTGTCCTTGATTATTTCTCTAATTTCATGTAGGGATAATTCACGGGATAGAATCACCCTTTTAACACCCAGATCAGCCAATAGTTTCAAGGATTCTGAGTTGGATATGTTGGCCTGAACACTCAGATGAACCTCTATATTTGCGTCAGATGCAATTTTAAGAACACCAAGATCAGATGCAATTATAGCGTCAGCTCCTGCAGATTGAATCTGGGGTAATATGGTTTTAAGTTGATCTATATCCCTATTTTTCATTACAGTATTTGTACAGACATAGAGACCAGCATCATACTGGTGGCAAGTATCAGCAGCCTGATCAAGGTTAGCTATGGTGAAGTTGCCGGAGTGGGCGCGCATATTGTAGCCATCTAAACCAATATAAACTGCATCTGCCCCATTATTAAGTGCAGATCTAAGGGCGGTGAAATCCCGAGCAGGTGCCAATAACTCTACCATAAAAACCACTTAGATTGTGTGAAAAATAGTTTAATTTTAATAGCATCAAATTAATCAGTTTATATCAGTCAAAAATATATTTAACACCTGCAGGATTCATATTTCTCAATGTCAGCAGGTAGTTCTGTTGGGTACTCTCCAGTGAGGCATCCCAGGCATAATTCATTCCTCGGAATTCCAATACATTCTACCAGGGATTCTATGCTAAGGTATCCAAGGGAGTCAACACCAAGGGTTTGTCTTATTTTTTCCACTTCTTTATCGGAAGCTATGAGCTCTTTATGAGTGGCCATGGCAATACCATAATAGCAGGGAGAAATAATGGGTGGTGATCCAATACGCAGATGAATTTCTTCTACACCAGTATCACGAAGCACATCAACCAATGATTTTGATGTTGTTCCTCGGACAATGCTGTCATCCACCAGCACGATCTTTTTACCTTCAAGTTCCGACTTGATGGGATTCATCTTCAGCTTGACTGATGTTTCACGCTCTTCCTGGGTGGGCATAATAAAAGTCCTGCCAATATAACGATTTTTGATTAATCCTTCCCCGTAGGGAATCCCAGAGGCACGAGAATAGCCTATAGCGGCGGTAATAGCTGAGTCAGGCACAGGCATCACAACATCGGCATCAACTGGATGTTCCTTACAAAGAGCATGTCCAATGTTCAGTCGTACATTATAAACAATTCTTCCATCCAGAATACTGTCCGGACGAGCAAAATAAACGTATTCGAACATACAATGAGCTCTCGATGTGCCGGGGTTTTGTGGGATTTTAAAACTATTAATTTCGTCGTTGATAACCAGTATCTCCCCAGGATCCACGTCTCGAACATATTGAGCTCCCACCACATCGAAAGCAACAGTTTCTGAAGCCACGATGGTGGTTCCTTCTCGTTGGCCAAGGGCTAAAGGTTTGATGCCAATAGGATCCCTTACCACCATTAAATCATCATTCACTAAAAGAACCAGTGAATAAGAGCCGATAAGTTTTTTGGTAACTTGTTTAATGGACTCAACCATGTTTTGGGTTTGTGAGTACTCCCTGGTTAAGAGATGACAGATAACTTCGGAGTCAGTTGAGGATTGAAATACTCTTCCTTCTTTTTCCAGTTCCTGACGGAGCTCCATGGAATTTATAATATCTCCATTATGAGCTATAGCTATAGTACCCAAGTCAAATTTGCCTATAAAAGGTTGAGAGTTCTGAATTTGGGATTTGCCTGTTGTTGAGTAACGTACATGGCCTATACCAACATTTCCATCCAGCCCAACCAGGTTTCCGTTGTTAAAGACGTCACATACCAGTCCCATGCCTCTGTATGTGCGCATTTCCATACCATTATGGGCAGATATGCCTGCAGACTCCTGTCCACGATGTTGTAAAGCGTATAATCCGTAATATATTTCTCTTGAGATGTTATGGGACTTATTTTTAGAGTAAGCACCAACGATACCGCATTTATCCTGCACTTGGAATTCTCCCTGAAGTTATATTTTTTGGGGGTGATCTTCTAAAAAGAGATGAAAAATAATTCATAAAATGACCTAACATTACCCTTTGAGTAAAGTGGGGCTGAATTTCTCATCACCTATTTCTTCCTTAAGATCTTCTATTTTTGAATCGTAAAAAATGAGTACCGTACGAATAACCTTTAACCATTCCACAGCGTCCTTTTTTGAAGAGGCAGCAATGAATCCTTGACCTAAAACGATGTTTTCTGGTTTAAATTCGCTGGTTATAAAAGTAATAAGATCTTCTTCTTCTAAGGTTTCATTAAAGTTTTCCTTCCACAGTTCACCCAGTGGGAATGTTTCGTACAAATTTTTTTTCAATATAATTCCGTACTTATTTTTAACATCTGCGTACTGGTTTTTGGCTGTTTTTAAATCTTCTTGGATTGATTTTTGTTTAAATTCAAGCCTTTCCATGGAAGATGCCAATTCTTTGTTTTCATTGGCTAATTTTTCCTTATCAGAAGATAAATTGTCAACTTCTTTATTCAATTCCTTAATTTGATTTTCAGATTCTTTAAGCCGGTTTTTAAGTTCCTGGAAACGTCCTAGATTACCTATGGATATTAAGCCTGAACGAATAATTGCATTCTTTATTTCTTTTCGAATAAGAGCAGGATCAATGTATTCCACGTCATGGCCGAAGGGGAGTTTCATCCTTTCTATATGGCCCACTTCTTTTTTGAGAACCTTCTGGAATTTGTCGGCAAGTTCTCTTCCAGGAGCATCCACATCGGTGGCGATCAAAACAATATCTGCACCACTAACTGCTTTTTTGGCGATTTCAGTGTTGGTGGTGGGTATGATGGAGGAGATGGTTATGTGGTATTCAGCTCCCAGGGCTATGTTTTGGAGAGCCCTGGAGACGTTTTCCACGTCAGATGCTCCTTCCACAATGATGCGCACATCGATGGGATTTATCATTTCCATTTACTTCAACCTGTAGCCGTTAAGCTTCTTGTTTTGCCAGTTGTAGGTTCGGACGCGTTTGGATCTTCCGAATCCACAGGCGGCGCAGTAGCGCTTCCTGGCATTATATGAGTTTTTTCCGCATCGTCTGCAACGGATATGGGTTTTTTTGTTACGTTTACCAAATGATGGTGTACCTTTCAATTTATTTTCCTCCTAAAAAAAATATTCCAGCTATTATTGCTGGTATTTGTTTATCCGGGTGATATGTATACGATGTTATCCCCACGTATGAGGACCACACCTAACCTTCTTGATGATTCACCGCTTTCTAATTCTTCGGCATCATTTAGAACTAAATTCATATGCATATCAAAGCTTTCAAGAACTCCGCGGAATTCTCTGCCGCCTTTAAGTTTAATTAGCACTTGAGAGTTAAGAGCTTTACCTAATACATCTAATGGTCGTGATGTATTCACATTCTTCTGTACACTCACTATTATCACCTTTCCTATACCATCAATGTAGTTAAGATTTATATTTAAATGTACCGCCATCATAAATATTAAAAAAAGAATGGAAACTAGAAATAGGGTGAGTTTTAATTGAAAATTAAAAAGAGATATTACCTTAAGAAAAAAAAATTAAAAGAGATCAAAGCTAATCTTGGACCTTATAGCTCTTTAATCCCCTCCAAAGCAAAAGTAGAAATACTGGAAACCGAACTTCCGGATCTTATCCTTATTGATGGTGAACCAATTTTAATGCTCCTCAATGGTGAACCTTTTCCCACACTTAAAGGAGCCCTAAAACAGCCCATAGATGATCATGTTGTGGTTGTGGACATGGGTGCGGTTAAATTCATGGCCAGCGGAGCAGATGTAATGTCTCCAGGGGTTGTGGAGGCTGACATTCAGATAAGTGAAGGAGACACAGTTATAGTTGTTGATGAAAACCACCGAAAACCCTTGGCCATGGGCAAAGCTCTCATATCTGGTGAGGAAATGGTGAAAAATGATAAAGGTAAAGCAGTGAAAACTCTTCACTATATTGGGGATAAGATCTGGAATTTTGAGATAGGATAATGATAAAATTCAAATTTTTGAAAAACATAGAATAAATAGCATATGTTTAAGCACAATTTCATATTTTATCAAGCATTGTTTAATCAATGGGGGTTATTATAAATGGAAATGTGGTATATATTTGTTGCAGTTCCCTTAGTTGGAGCTTTAATACATTTTTTTATAAGGAAAGAACGGACAAAAAATAGATTAATAGAAGTCTTGTTATTATGGTTTCTGGGTTTTGGAATAGGTGTGGGATCCATTTTCAGTGGCCTAGCTCAAGTTTTCTCCCCAGAAATGGTTGCCCAATCTGTGGGATGGCCTAACACTCCCTTCTTACGAGAAGTAGGATTTGCAAACATTTCTTATGGTATTTTGGGCCTTATATCCATTAAATATCGTAGTTTCTGGGCACCGACTATCATTGCTTATGCTGTGTTCATGTGGGGTGCTGCTATTGGCCACATCTATAATATCAATCAAACTGGTAATCTGGCTGCAGGTAATGCAGGAGCAGTACTCTACTTGGATATATTAATGCCAATAGTATTCATTCTCCTTTTATTGGCATATCACAAGACTAAAGATGTGGCAGACACTAAATAGATTGATCTGTGGAAGAAATGAACATGATTGAACTTCGCTACTATTCAGGTAATGTGATTTCACCGGATGTTCATAAAATAGGAATTTTGGCTGTTGGTTCCCATCTGGAGAATCATGGTGCATCACTACCAATTGACACCGATTCTAAAATATCAGCCTACATCGCATTAGAAGCCTCATTTCGCACTGGAGCTAAGTTTATAGGAGTTCTCTACGCTGCAACCGAGTATGATTATGTTAAACATGGAGTTCATCTTCCATCAGGGGTGCTGGTCGAAAAAGAACTCGTTCCTACCTTAAAACGGGCTAAGAGTAATTTGGGTTTGGAAGCAGTGGTTCTTGTAAATGGTCATGGTGGAAACGTTTCCATCAAAGATTATCTTAACAAAATTAAAAAAGATACACAATTAGAAATTGTTTTCAACAATAAAATCGTGGAAATTGAAGGACCTCATGCTGGTGCTGGAGAACTTTCAATAGGGGCAGTTCTAGGAATTGTGGATGAATCACGCCTTCATGAACACTGCCAATTCGATGACTACCCTGAAGTGGGAATGGTTGGTCTTGATGAGGCACGAAAGGCAGATACAGGAATCGAAATTGGTGCAAAGAAGGTTGCAGAAGAAGGTGTGTTTGTTGATCTTGAAATGGGTAAAAATATGCTTGAAACTGCAGTAAAAGACGTTATTGATGATATCAACGATTTACTAAACCAAGAAAATTTTTGATAAAACTTCAAATACAATAACCTAATTAATTATAAAAGACTAAGTCTAAACAGGAAGTTAAAGTTTTTTGAGGTGTTAAACATGTTTTGTCCAAACTGTGGAACTGAAGTTCAAGGAAAATTTTGTCCAAATTGTGGTGAAGCCATGGAAAGTGCTGGTAGTGAGCCTGAAGTAACTCAAACCCCGGAAGTCCAGCAAGTGGCTGCACCTGTTCAAGGCGGAACTAAAAAATATAGTATTAATGAGTTCATCAATAAAACTAAAGAAAAAACTGGTACTGGTGAAATTTTTGAACTCGAAAACGATTATCTATTGAATATCAATGTTAATGGGAGAGTATGGGCTAAAAGAGGTGCCATGGTTGCCTACAGTGGTGGTTTGAAGTTCAAGAAGGAGGGAGCTTTTGAACATGGCCTGGACAAATTTGTAAAAAAAGCCGTTACTGGGGAATCAGCCACTCTTATGAAAATGGAAGGCCAGGGAAAAGTTTATCTGGCTGATTATGGAAAAACAGTTGTTGTTTTGAACCTTCAAAATGAAAGAATTTTTGTGAAGGGGAATGATTTACTAGCATTTGAAGATCAGATCGACTGGGACATAAAGATGATGAGTACTGGTGTGGGTCTTAGCTCTGGGGCAGGTCTGTTCAATATTAGATTAGAAGGAACTGGGATGGTGGCTATAACCACGTATTTCACACCGATAACCTTGACAGTAACTCCTGATGAACCCGTATTCACAGATCCGCAAGCAACTGTGGCCTGGTCAGGTGGCTTAACACCTTCTGTGAAGACTGATATTGGACTTAAAACTTTGATTGGAAAAACTAGTGGTGAAGAATTCCAGTTGGAATTCAGAGGTAATGGATTTGTAATAGTGCAGCCATTCGAAGAGATTATACAATAATAATCTCTTTTTTATTCTCTTTCATAACAAAACTTAATGTGAGGCATCATCATATTTCGCATATAAAGTTACATAAAACACGTTTTATTGACTATGGGTGATTATGTTTGAAGAAAGTCATTAAAAAGAAAGGCAATCTAGAATCCTTCAATCCTAATAAAATTAAAGGATCTCTTCAAAAAGCCACTATTGATGCTGGATATACTGTGGAAGAAAAAAAAGACATCATTAATGAAGTATTGGTTAATATTAATAAAAAAATTGATGAAGAAAAAGAAATTAAGAGTGAAACAATCAAAATGTGTCTTTTAACAGAACTGGACAAATGTGAACCATATATTGCTAAATCCTGGCGAAGATTTGACAGTAAATATAAATCCAGATAAATCATCAGATCAATTAGCATCGAAATACCTGTTGTAAGATGAAAAAAATGGAAAGGATCATTTCTCTCAATAGAATTATTATTTTGCTAGTTGGGAAATGAATAGAAATTTATGTAATCCTGCTAGAATTAATATAATAAGATTCACTACCTTTTTATAGGTTACTACTCTTTTTAATACATTTTTCAAAAAAGTAATGTTTTATATATTAAAACGATTAGATTAAAGATAAGCATATTGTGTTCTATAATATATATTGTCGACAAAATATTTGTGGTGGGTTTGTTGAGTAAAGTGACGATATCAGTTCTGGTGATTTGGGTGGCAATTGGAGTTAGTTTAGCAGCCCTATATCCTCTTACCGAGACTATTGGAGACCAGCAAATAAACATCCGTCCTGGAAATCTGCAACCCGGCAATGATACTGGGAACACGCAAAAAAACGATTCTGGTTCTGGAAATCTACAAAAAAATTATGTTCCTGATGAATCAATGAATGATGATTCAGAGAATATTCAGTCTGGTAATGATGAGCCTGGTAATGATGAGCCTGCTACAGGTTCAGGAAATAAATACTTGGTGAATAATTTTATGCTGAATCTAATAAACTTCACAGCAGAAATAACCAACCCCCAGAATCGTGTAACTGGGCCTGGTTTTTTTGAGATTAAAACCAATCCTGCAGCAAACCATAAGAATGTCTTACAAAACGGAACATTCTCACATAGCAACGGAACCTTTACTATAAATTATGATCTTGAATTTACTCCCGTTGCAGATCAATTATATTACATACTTGTATACTCAAATTATCCTGAGCAAGATAACAGGGTAGATAAGAATAATTATACATATAACCCTTGAAAACAGCAAAATCACAATTTAGACAATAGCAACATTAACAACTTGTTTTCAATGTTTCATCTGAGGGATGATAAACGAAATATTTTTTTTTAAAATAATCCCTAATTCTTTCTTTTTTCTTTCAAAATGAAATTTAGATATATCCATTCAATAAGACGGCCGTAGATCCAGGGAACAAAAATTAAAATTATAATTCCCATAATTCCCATAACCAGCCCCCACATCCATCCAGGTTGGAATGTTGACCTGATAAAAGAACCCAGATAAGATATTAACAGTTGTATAGCCCCTAAAATTAATGCAAAAATTAGTCCTGCAATCCAATATTTACTGAAATCTTTTTTAATTTCCACACTATCACCGGATGATCTACATTTAAAGTATTAATTAGTGGTGTCATTCCAGAAAATCTTCAATTCCTCAGCTAAACTTTTTCCCTGTTTACGCCCGGCTTTTGCTGATGCAGCACGGGAATTCACATCCAATGGGTTGTTTCCTTTAGATTCCAATGAACCTTCATCAGGTACAATAACCTTTACTCTGGCTCCTGATTCTCTTAATACTTCTACTTCCTCCTCAAAGCTGACTCTGTGCATGGTAGGGCCCATTGGGGCATGTATCATGCTTGGTTCGGCAACAAGAATAAGAATCCGGTCATAATCTTTTGCTAAATCTGCATTAGTACCTGAACTCATACCTCCATCAATGTAACGCTGTCCATTGATTGTGGTGGGAGGATATATGCCAGGAACGGCTGAACTTGCCGCCACAGTCTGTAAAAGCGATACATTGGAATTCTGATCAAATGTCACCCATTCACCAGTTGAAGCATTAACCGCATTTATTATCAGTTTCCTTTTTTTGTTCCATTCATGATTGGGCAGGCGAGAAGCTATTAATTCTAGGCGTTCTTCTTCACTCATGGTTTTTGCAGCCAATGCCGCTTCTCCAATACGCGCCCTTGCTGTTTGTGAATCAGGTGAACTCATAATGGCTGCGGCCATCATCTTTCGAAATTCATTTCCATCAAATTGAACCTGACTTTCTTTGGTTTCCACTATGGGGATCAGTTGAAGTTTATAAAGTTGCTCAAGACTGGTTTCGCTGATGATCTGAGCTCCGACACTGGAACCTGCAGATGTGCCAACTATTAGATTTGCATCTGTAACATCCACACCACATTCTTCCAATCCCCGGAGGACACCTAATTCCCAAGCTATTCCAGTTATTCCCCCTCCACTAAGGACAAGCGCTTTTTGAAATTCTTTTATGGTATTCATAATCACCTCTCCATTAGCCAAAAAGTGTCTTTTACAAAATCGAAGTGAAAAACGGCCAATTTTCGCGTTATAAATATCCTATAGAATCATATCCCCATATTAGTTTAATAATATTATTTTAATTAATCTATCATTTCACTAAATTTAGAAGCGATTTTGGCAAAAGAATGTGTTATGTAGTGTACTTGTTCTTGACTGAAGCCATAAACACTGCACTTGAACCATTGGGTCTGCCCTCTCTTGATACCGACGATATTTTTCTTTTTAAGCTCTTCGTAAAGATAAAAACCCTTTCGTGGGTGTTTATCGGCTATTCTATGGAAAAATGGAGTTTCAAATCGCACCAAGTCATGTTCTTTAGGTCTCACACCGACCTGTTTCACTCCACTTATTTTTTCCATTTCAGAAACAAAATAGAGAGTTTTTTGCAATTCAACATCCCACTTATTTACTCTTTCGATTAAATGGGGGAAAGAAGCCATTAAAGTTGCAATTGGAGCTCCTCTGCTGGTGCATCCTAACATTTCCAGTTCTTTAACCTGGTGTTGGTCTGATTTTTTAAGTATCAAGTCCGCCCATTCTTCTTGAACTCCCAGAACACCAATGGGTCCGGATGCGGCCATGCTTTTATGGCCACTTCCTACTACAAAATCAACATTCCATTTTTTGGCGTCAATTGGCATTCTACCCATGGAGTAGGCACAGTTTAGAAGGAATGGAATACCTTTATCATGAGCAATTTTCCCAATAGCCTGGGCATCTGTGAGATTACCATAATCACCATCCACATGAGTTAAAAGGACCAGACTTACTTCTTCGCCACGGTCATAGAGATTGTCGAGAACTTCATGGTAAGCTATAGGATCTATTCTGTATTCTGGTTCTTCACTGCTAGGAACTTCTACTATGTTAAGATCATTACGCTCAGCTGCCAAATGGCTGGTGTAGTGGGCGTTACCATCCATTACAACTGTATCACCGGGATGGCAGAGTGCATGCATAACTGCAAATTTGCCCTCTCTTGCACCATGGACAGTTCTCGTATGATCTACATTTATGAAACGTGCTAAATCGTCCAGAAAACCTATTATTGATGGTTTTGGTATTTCGTCCAGGCGGCCTGCACAGTAATCACAGATACTGTATCCGTCTGAGAATTCGTATAATGCTTGGCGTGATTCGGGTGGAAGTACTCCGCCACGCTGAAGAGGGTTAAGATTAAGATTATTTCTTTCTGTTTTTCGATTTAAGGAGTAATCCTGACATTCCATTAGACTCACCAAATTGTTAATGTTATATGGTAATAGGAGAATTGATTGAGAAATATTATTGATGGGTTATCGTATCGACAGTAATTGCTTATATTTTATTCTCTTCTTAGTTTTATATATTGATTATTAAGAATAATTATTAGTAATTTAAATAATTTAGAACATCAAATGGATAATTGTTGTTAAATTTCTTATTAGGACAGATATTTTTATAAAATATTTTATTTAATCTATTGGTCTGAATTTGGAATGGGATAGATCTCGCCATGTTTTTATCAATTTAGTTGCAACCAGGTTTGTTAAAGATGATTTCTTCCCAAAAGGACACAGATCACCACTAATAATAGTGTTTCTAATATTCCCTTCGCTGATAAAAACTCCTGCATTACCAATTTCTCTTGCAAAATGAGCATCACTTCCAGCAACACCAATTAAATTATTCTTTTTGGCAAAATGAAGAGCATCATTATTATATTTCTGGAACATACAACGTGAATTATAGATTTCTATTCCATCAATAAGTTTAACCTCTTTCTTTTCAAGGTGGATCCCATTTTTTCTTAGGTTATCATAGGGGTGTGGAAGAATTATAATGCCATCCTGCTCTCTAATCTCTTCAACTACGTCGATAAAAGTGTGGGATATAATTTCACTCGACAAAAAAAGTCCGATTACTTCTCCTCGCTCTGTACTTATCTCAGACCCACAGATGACATTGAAATCGTCAGTTTCATATCTTTTAGCCTTCAGTGCCCCATTGATGGTGTTGTGGTCCGTAATTGCGATTCCAGAGAGTCCTTTTCTCATGCCAGTTTCCACTATTTTTTCAGGTTCTAAAAAACCATCAGCAGAATATTTGCTGTGTGTGTGGAGGTCATATTTCATTTTATCAAAAATTAATTTTTAGAATATGTTTATTAAATCGGTTAAAAAAGATTGCATCTTTAAAAGGATCATTTTAAAAAATAGGAAAAATAAGAAAAAAACCATTAATTTATTCCCATATTTTTATTGGTTTTTTCAATTGATTTGGCAGGATCATCTTCCATCTCTAGCATGGCACGTATACAATCCACGTTTTCAGGAACAACATCCGATTCCTGGTGTATTGCTTGCATATAAAAGAGTTCTCCATCTTTGATATTCAAAGATTCTTTCCAGACGGCTATTTCATTTAGATCGCTTCTAGGCCGTCCTAAATCTCGAGCAAATTCCATTATCTCTGCCGTAGAGCCTAATCCTTTATTTGCTTCAACTAATTCTACCCGGGGGGTGGCTTCTAAAGTATCAATCACATCATCAAGTGCAGTTGAGGTTTCCAGTTCAACCATGAGATTGTGTTGGTGCATGATGGTAGTTGGAACCAGTAATGCCATGGTAATAATATCCAGATCGTACATAACAGTCTGCACATCCGGACCATGATGAGATGGGACTGTGGGTGGGTTAGGAACAATCGCGTTTATGGGTCCTGATTTTATCTGTCCAGGATCTGCTCCCCTTCGCACCATTACTGCACGAACCTTCTTTACTCCACAGAGGTCGTCTATAGGTTTCAGTGTTCGGCACAGTCCAGTTGTGTTACAACTAACTACACGAACGAAATCAGCACCCCAATTGTCGGTGTAATTGGCAAATGAGTTAAAAGACTTTCCTATCTGTTCATGTTTTTCTCCACCCTGAAAAACTCCTTTAACTCCTTTTTCAGCGTAAATTTCTTTATTTTTAGCACCTATTCCTCCGGGGGTGCAGTCCACCATTATATCCACTTTATCGTAGAGATCATCAATTGTGCCTGTTATTTTAATGTTTGCTTCTTCAAAGGCCCCTTCTCTTTCAGGGGCACTGATGTAGAGGGGGAATCCTTTTTCCACAGCCATTTTGGCTTCAAAGTCAGGTGTTCGTTTAGTTACCCCAACAATTTGCATGTCATCCTGACAGGCCACTGCATCTGCCACTCTTTTTCCAATAGTACCGTATCCATTTATCCCGACGTTTTTCATTATAAAATCCCCGTTATAGTAATTCTACTTAAAATATGTATCTTGTTTAGAATATTATAAATTTTATGATTTAATTTTTGAATAGAAAAAAATCAATCATATTCTCGTATTATTGGTAAAAGTCCACAAAATCTATTTTTATAATGGAAACTATTTGATAAGTAATTAGAATTAGATAAAAAAAAATAATGTCTAAAAAAAGAAAAAATAATTTTAGCCGTTTAAAAGGCTGATTTTCCGTTTATTCCATTGCATCGAGTTTTTCGGGTAAGTAGGTTTCGACTACGTACTCTAATCCATACTTAGAGAAAGACTGTTGTTCTGCTTTTTTCCCGATCTTGAGCATCTTTTTAATTTCAACTTGCCAGGCATCATCCTTGTATCGAGGGTCCTTTGAAAGTTCTTTAAGCCTTAAAACGTCTATATCTTTAAGAGGGTCAGTGGGAAGATCGTAGTTAATAATATCTGAAGCAGTAACTCCCATGAATTTGGCGTCAGGAGTGGCCAGTTGATGGTTCACATGAGCCAGTTTGGCACTTCCACTGATGATAACCATGGCAATGTGGAATCCCCATGGGTCTCCGTCGTTCATGATATAAACTGGCAAGTTAAGTTCTTCATTAACACGTTTGAGGAAACGCCGAGTTGCACGTGCTGCCTGACCTTTTAAACCGACTATTAGTGTATTGAATTTTTTGTAAGCATCTTCCTGAACCATACGGTGGAACATACCCATGGTTTCTACGGCAATAACTCTTTCCACATCATGATCCAGGAATTTCACTTCATCAATGGTGGGGGATATGGTGTAACCTGATTTACCAGCTCTCAGTGCATTTATTTCTACATCGTCGTCTTGGATTGTGATGTTTCCATAAACGGAAGCTCCGTCTTCTTCAGGCATCAAACCCAGGTCTTCACGGGTCATTCCCAGGGTAACTTCCAGGTCTTCACCGACGATGTTTGATTCCTGCTGGTCTCCAAAGTCTACATCCCATCCTTCAGAAACGTAGTACATCTCCCTCAAAGTAGCTGTTTTCCCTCTGCGAACCAGATCCTTGCAAAAATTGGCAACGTAAACCATCTGAGCTATTTTGCTTATCTGTTTAACATTACCCAGGGATCGCTTACCATAGCGATCTCCCAGTACGTAGTAACGTTTTTCATTATCGTAGACTATGTTAGATGTTCCTCTTGATGGAACTTTAATGGCAGGGACGTTGTTTTTTTCAACGTCTTCCAATATTATGTCACCCAAGCTTTTGAGTTTGTTAACAGTGATATCTTTTTTATTCATCTTCAACCACGCCTTCGTATTTTGCTTTGCGTGTAACTTTTGCTAGCACGGCATCGTATTCTGGAACATCCTTTTCAGCCAGCACAGCTGCTTCACGTATTATGACGGGAACCAGATTTTCAAAAACCTTTGCACGTAACGCTTCTTCTTTGGCAGCCTTTTTAGCACGTATATATTTTTGCATGCTTCTGGCGATCTTCATGGTGGCCTGTCGGACCTCATGCAGAATTTCAGGCTCAGGAGCCACACTTTGCTTACCTGTAGAAAGGTATGGTACATTGGTGGAAATAATGTTAACAAAGATGGTTATAGGGGCATTGTCCATATCCCTTATCCCATAACGTTTCCAATCCACACTTTTAAGAGCTTCAGTTATAGCACAGCTTCCCTGGTCAAATGCCAGGGGCACCCTGTTGGCAAATCGCATTATTTCCGCTTTTTTCTGCTCTCCAACCATTCTTCCGGAGTCTCCACCATAAGCTACCCCTGCCTCTATAATAAAGGAAACTCCTCCACGGAATGTTTTGGGTTTTCGCGTAGTGGTAGCTACGAATTCTGGATTTAAAATCTCCCTTATTCCCTTTTCTATTTGTTCTTTACCTATGGGTATGAGTCCGGAGGTAGGAGGTGCCATAAAATCCATTTTGGCGAAAGTTTCCACAATTTCTTCTGCTTCCTCCCATTTCATGTCTTTAGGACGCTTGTTAAGATCGATTCCTGTAATTGCTTCGATCTCATTCACTCGCTTGGTGGACATTCTGGAAAGGTTACTGGTTAATAAACTACGGAAACGACGTTTATCAGTATGTTTTGCCATGAATATCAGGTCATCAGCAGTAACTCCCTTGGGGTGTGGAAGTACCTCCTTAGGTAGTGGCGGGATGAAATCTGCGGCTCGATTAAAGATATATTTGTGTCCTGTAGGGTCTCTGAAGGTGATCTTAGCATGTGGGTTACCGATCATGGTTCTCCGGATGTATTCATAGGCGCCCTGTTCTGAAAGGGAATATGAAACATCTTTAAAGTGTAATTCAATAGAAACTCCAGTTGATTGCACTTCAACATCCTTTTTATCCAGTATTAATCCTTTATTTTTCTTAACATCCATTTTAAAGGTTATTTCTACACCTTTAAGAGTATCACCATCTTTATAGCCGGACACAACTTTTGCTGGCTTTCCGGTGGTCATTTGGGATAGCAGGACACATCCACTGCACCCTAATCCCTGCTGTCCACGGGATTGGATGTTCCTGAACTTGGAACCAGCAAACATGGTACTGTATACTTTGGTAATATAATCTTCAGGGATTCCAGGCCCATTATCAGTGTGTCTAAGTATGTAATGATCTTTATCCAAACGTTTGAGGTCTATCTTTATTTCTGGAAGTATTCCTGCCTCTTCTGATGCATCTAGGCTGTTTGTAATTAATTCATGGAATACCATGGTTAAAGACCGGATTTTACCGGAAAAACCCAGCATCTGTTTGTTTCTTCTGAAAAATTCAGATGCTGTAAGTTCTTTAAATTCCTCAAATAGTTCAGCTGCTTCTCGCTCCAAACTATGCCTCCTTTAATTGATTTATTCTATTATTTAGATAATTTTAATCATACAGATGGGCCCATTTTAATTTCTCTAAGTTTCATCTCCTGTTTTTTACGTTCCAGGAATGAATAAACTGTTTTGTGCCTAGCACCATCTAGAATCATTTCCACGGCTTCTTTGGCAATCTGTAAGTGTTCCATATCTCCAATGAGGGAGACAGTTTTCCCATAAATCGACACATATGTTCCAGTCATTTCAGTGATGATATCTCTTGTTTTTCCATCTTTGCCAATTATACGGCCTTTCTGTCTTAAAATTGCCTTTTTTGACTTACCGACGTAATCGGGAAGGTTAATAATCTCTAACATTACTTCATCATCAACTAATTTAAGGGCTATCTCTGGATTAAAACCTCTACCTATTGCTTTGACCATGTAACGGGCTTTCCAGACAGACAAAGGATCTTCAGATTCTTCTTGTGGTGATATAGCCACGCTACCGGCTTCACTGTCCACATCAATCCTAGTCTGAGTAGTTTTTTCAATGGTTTCTTTGGTTTTTCCGTGTGGTCCTATAAGAACCCCCACTCTCTCCTTGGGGATCTTCAGATATTCTGTGTTAGGCAATTTTTCACCTCTACTTCTAAAAAGATATTATATTATCCTTTAACATATACTTTTCTATCCTCATAAATCCTTAATCTTTCTTTTAATCTCATCTTTAGATATTTCAATACCTATTTTTTTGAAATCTTTGATTAAGTTGTCAATATCCCTGTTTAAAAGCTCCCTTGACAGGGGATGATCAACAACCATGCCTTGGGATAGATCAATTATGACTGGTTCATCATGTTGCATTAGAATATTGAAAGCAGATAGATCTCCATGAACTAATTCTGCATCATTATATAATTTTTTAACATACTCAATTATTTTTTTAGCTACATAATCCGGATTAGAAATTTTTGCCTGCCTCATAAGGCGAGCAGGCGTACCATCTGTTTCTCCTATAAATTCCATAACCAGAATATTATTTTTAGCAATTATTGGTTTGGGAACCCGAACTCCGGCATTGTATGCCCGGTTAAGATTTTTAAATTCCTTTAGGACCCAGTTATTAATTAGTTGACGTTTGCTTTTGCTACGAACGTTAAATCGGGGATCTCCCTGAATGTAGTACTGCATTTTCTTAAAGTCCGAAGTAGTAACACGATAAATTTTAACTGCTACTAAATTATCGTTCTCATCCGCGCCTTTAAAGACATTTGCCTCTTTCCCGGTGCTTATAGCTCCGTTTAAAAGGTGAATATGGCCCTGGTTGGCCAGTTTATACAATGTTTGTAGGGTAATCCGGTCGAACACTTCACTCCCTACTCGTTTGTCCTCCACACTCTTAAGTTGTTTAACTTCCCTCATTTTCTGAAGGTGAATATCTGACTTATTAACAGGTGATTCCATACTTTGCACTCGACTTAATTTCTCCAGAAGGTTTTTTTAGTTTAAATAATTCTATGGGGAATAAATTAGGTTGTATATATACAAACTAATTTTCCTTAGAATCAAAAAATGTAATCTTCAGAAATTGCAACAAAAGCCTAAACATTATTTATACATGGTTTTATAAAAAAATGGGTTCATTACGATTTAATAAATCATATTGAAATATTTTTAAAGTTTTAGGAATCCTCGACGTTCTAAATAATTAGATTCAGTACGTGTATATCTCCAAATAACGTCTGCTTTTTCATCACTCTGGAAGTCCCAGGGTTTGATTAATACTACGTCACCTTCTCTAATCCAGATTCTCTTTTTCATTTTCCCGGGGATTCGGCAAAGTCTTATTTTACCATCGGCGCATCTCACTTTAAGCTTACCATGCCCCATAATCTGCTCCACAACACCTGGTATTTCACCCTTCCTAGGGGATCTCACCCTTCGATATTCTTGCGATTGTTGATCACGACCACGTCCTCTGCTCAAATACTCTCCTCCTTCTTATAAAATGATGATAAGTTAAAAGATCAACGGATAAAGATCATATAATTAGTATGAATTGTAATTGTTCAAGTTCAGTTAAACCTTCCAGTTAACAAACCAAATTACTTAATGGAATTCTGTTGACTCAATACAGTATTGATCATTTAATCTGCTTATTGATCATTTAATCTTCCTTTTTATATTGTGTTTAAAGGTATATAAAAAATCGCATTTTACCCATGGCGTAATTCATACATCTATTATATCATAAATTTAATATTATGAAAAAGGTAAGTTTTAAATAAAAAATTTATTATTATCAATCATAAAATCAAATTTTTTTTAAAATTCAGAAGATAATTACCAATGTATATAAAGATAAATTAAGAATATATCCAAGATATGAAAGATGGTGATCTAATTTAGGAAAAAATAAATATGATCCCACGCCAATCCCTAAAAAAACCTTGATGACTAATCAATTTATCGTTGTAGGGTTGGGATTAATTTTAATAAATTTTTAAAATTAGTGAAATGAGAGTTGAATAATATGGCAAAAGT
Organism: Methanobacterium sp.; assembly: GCA_020855015.1. GTDB lineage: Archaea > Methanobacteriota > Methanobacteria > Methanobacteriales > Methanobacteriaceae > Methanobacterium. Next base: position 46,957 of record JAHKLP010000019.1, on the reverse strand, counting down.
TAAAGGAACCAAAAAAAGAACAAGAGCAAAGCATAAAAAACCAGGAAGTAAAAGAGGAAGAGGAGTTAAAAAATCGTAAATTAAATAGACCTTGGGTTAATGACTCAATTATCAAATAATGTCCTATTTCAAGGTTTATTAAGTCTTTTAAAATTGTTTAATCTAGATTTTTAAACAGATATTTTTTTTTATTTATTCCTGCAATGAATGTTTAATAAGTAATGGTGAGTAGATCAATCTCAAATTTGAATTCCAGAAAAATTAACTGGGGAAACCATGGGAAACGTGTTTTTGAATTTAATGGACCAGGATGAAGTGAAAGAAATTATTGAATCACTTAAAATCCGTAGAAGGATTGAAAAAATTGATTTATCTGATGTTTATAAACGTATTTTGGCTGAAGATATCTATGCTATTATAGATCTTCCACCTTTTGATCGTGCAGCAATGGATGGCTATGCAGTTAGAGCTCAGGATACTTTTGGGGCTTCAGAGGACAATCCCATAACTTTGGATCTAATTGAGAAGGTTGGTGCGGGTGATGTTCCTTTAAAAACATTAGGGAAACGTAAATGTACTGAAATAGGCACTGGTGCTCCAATTCCAAAAGGTGCAGATTCTGTGATAATGGTAGAATTTACAAATACAGAAGACGGAAGTGTTCAAATTTATGAAGCAGTAGCTCCTGGAACGAACTTGTCTGCCAGAGGATCAGACATGAAAAAAGGAGAACTACTCTTATCAAAAGGTAACCTTTTGACTCCTGAGAGAATTGGTGCTTTAAGTGCCATTGGAATGTCAAAAGTGCCAGTTTTCACCAAACCAACAGTAGCTGTGATTTCAACAGGTAATGAGCTAATTAAACCTGGTCAAGAACTCCGACATGGAAAACTATATGATATAAACTCTGAAACTATTTCTAATGCCGTAAAAGCCTGTGGATGCACACCAATATATTCCCAAATAGTTAAAGATGATTATGATACTATAAAGAATAAAATAAATGAATTTAATCATGCTGATGTTATAATAACATCAGGGGGAACTTCTGCGGGTGCTGGGGATGTTCTGCGTCAAGTTGTTGATGACATGGGTCGTGTTTTGGTTCACGGAATTTCAGTTAAACCCGGTAAACCAACTTTAATCGGCACATTGCCTGAGGGTGATAAAGATATTGTCCTGTTCGGACTTCCAGGATATCCAGTGTCTGCTTTAATGATCTTCAACGCCTTTGTAGCTCCTTTCTTAAGAGAAGTAGCCGGTTTTCCAGGATATAATCAGAAAAAAGAATCAATAGTACTCAAATTATCTCGCAGATATCATTCTGCCAGGGGAAGAAGTCATTATGTCCTGGCAAAGATTAAAGGCAACGTTGCCATCCCTATCATAAAGGATTCTGGTGCAATTACCGCCCTTGCAGAGGCTGATGGTTACTTTAAAGTTCCAAAAAATGTGGAAATCATTGAAAAAGGTGAAGAAATCAAATTAATACCATTTCCCAGTTTTTGATTAGGCTGATTGTTATCCTTTTTAATATAAGTGGTAAAGATTACTCTGGTGACATATAAAAAACAGTAAATTTAATAAAGATCAAAAATATCACCCAAAACAACTTTTTTATCTGTTTCTACAAGTTTAGGTATTTTTCCAATGGTTCCAGCAGATTCGCCAACCACTACCAGCACTCCTCTGAAATATTCACGAAATTCCTCTGCTTTAACAAGACAGTTCTCCACTATGTCACGATTTTCATTGCCTGTTGCGTGATTTGCTATTGATGTTGCCAGTGCGTCTCCGGTGCTGGCAAGGGAAGAGAAAACTGTTACTGAATCTGCCTTACCAAAGCTAATGGAGTGACCAACAGTGGCAGAGGATGTGCAGATTCCCAGGGGTGTTTTTTGGTGTTTAATTTTAAAACCAATTCTCCCAGAAAGAGAAGATTCACCAGCATACAATCCTATTATCACATCTTTATTGGTTTTAAGAGCTACATCTCCGCCATTGTCAACAATTACATATTTAGCACCATTGTCCAACAAAAAATTCAGGCAGAGCTGTGATATTGTTCCTGCAACTGCAGCCATAGGGCCGACTTGAGCTATTTCTGCCGCTTCGGCCATCATATTCACTATCAAAGGAGCTTCACTCACTTCCAAAGGTTCTAAACATGTTTTAAATTCATTATGCTTCCAAATATAACTTTTCAGAGCTTCGCGCTGTTTAATAATAAAATTATTGATATTAAAAGGTTCTATATCTGATTTAAGCATTATATTGGTTTCCCCGATCAGGATCCTTCTTTTTATCATTATTTACAGATAGGTCAAAGCAGCAGATAAACTATTTAGATTGGGAAGTTTATACTAAGAATTAGTTAATAATAAACATATAATAATATGAACAGTTTTCGTGTGAAATGGTGATACAATAAATGTTTAACAGAAAGAATGATTCAAATCCCGGGGAAAGGGTTGTTTTTGAGACCCGACCCAGATTTCTGGCCAACCTGAAATCAACCATTCTTAAATTAATCATTTTAATCGGGATATTTTACTTTTTCAGGACAATAATTTCAGCAGTGATAACACTACAGGAATATGTGGTAAAGATGGTGTGGTTACCTCTTATTCAGGGGACATTTTATCTATTATTGATTGTTATTATCTTCTTGATCCTCTCCATAATTTTCGATATAATTTCATGGAGAAGGAAGAAGTACCAGCTTACTAATCAGCGAGTAGTTATCCAAAAAGGTACTCTTAGAAGGAAAAGATCGTCCATACAATATCCTAAGATACAGGATATTGAAATTTACCAGGGTATTATTGATCGCATTATCTCAGCAGGAGATATAGAGATTTATGGGGGTCATGAACACACTAATATAGTTTTAGAGGATATTCCAAATCCACGTGAGGTGGAAGATATGATTGACCGTGTTATGTTAGGGGAAGAGGTTGGCTTCAAAACCAAACGCAGTAAAACACCCAAGAGATCCATAATTGAAGAATATGACCAAAAGTTTAAAAGATAGCCTGACGAATATTGGATTGTTATAATTCTTTAGAGTTGCAGAGAATGCTCGATTATTTTAATTTTATTATTATTTATGATTTAGTTAGAGACATAATATAATGTTAGGGTTGATATGAAAAACTATGATGTAGTGGTAGTTGGTGCTGGCCCCGTGGGTACAACTTTCGCCAGGTACATGGCAGAAACGGGCTTCAAAGTAGCCATACTGGAGAAAAAGAAGGAAATAGGCGTTCCACTCCAATGTGCCGGGCTTTTGGGTAAAAAAATCAAGAAAGTGAATATCTTACCTGATGATTTCATTATTAACTCGGTTAATGGCGCATTTCTACACTCTCCAAACGACACAGTACTCTCTGTTAGTAAAGAAAAGCCTGAAGCATATGTTCTGGACCGCGTTGGTTATGATAAGTTTTTGGCTGAATTGGCATCAAACTCTGGTGTAGATATATTATTAAACCATAAAGTAGTAAAGGTAGATTCTTTAAATGGTATTATTAATCTAAAAAATAGTGAAAACACCAAAATATCGGCGGATATAATTGCCGGGGCCGATGGACATTCTTCTATTGTGTCACGATCCTTTAATCCCCCAGCAGAATCTTTTCAAGCAGCTCAGTATTTAATTGACGCAGGGGAAAAAAGATTTAAAAATGATTTTGTAGATCTTTATGTTGATTCGAAAATTTCTCCAGGATTTTTTTGGGCCATTCCTTTATCTGAAACCACAGCTCGAGTCGGACTTTTTGCTGACGCCAATTATCAAAATTTGACAAATTATTTGCATGAATTGATCAGTAAAAGGCCTGAACTGCGCGGATCAACCATTTTGAAAAAATATTATGGTATAATCCCTAAACAGGACCCAAATAAGAGTTTGGTTAAGGAGAGGGTTATTCTATTGGGTGATGCTGCATCCCAGGTGAAGCCAACTACTGGAGGTGGACTCATAATGGGATTTACCTCTGCTGAAATAGCATCAAAAGTAACAAAAAAGGCACTGGAAGCTGAAGATATTGCAACACTGGAAAATTACCCTAAATCATACCATGATAAATTCAAAAAAGAGTTAAAAGTGCAACTTATGGTTCATAAAGTTTTCAAATCCCTAAGTAACTCTGATTTGGATTATATGTTCAGAAAACTTAAGGAAGAAGGAGCTGAAGATATAATCTCCAGTTATGGGGATATGGACACACAATCACCATTAGTTAAAGAAATGCTTAAACAGGGAATTATTTTTTCTATTCTTCCAAAAATGTTATCTCGGGGGATATCCAGCCTATGGAAATAGCTCTGGTTTTATCCAAAGAACATCAAACCCTTCCCCTGGCAGAAATCAAAGCAGTACTTGAATGTGAGGGAATTAATTATTCCATAATAAAAGATCAGGAAGGACTTCTTCTACTTAATTTAAATGAAAAATACTTGAAAAATCTACCTAAAATTGCTGCAAGACTTTCTTACACTCATGAAATGATCCACATCATCATTAGAACTGATGAAGACAAATTAATCTCAGAAGCTAAAAATTGTCCGTGGAATGAATATATCCCCTCAGATTATGCAGTAAGAGTAAAAAAGATGGATAAAAAATCCACACATAACACTTCAGATTTAGAATGGGAAATAGGGAGTATAATAAAGGCCAGTCTTGGAGAAAATGCTAAAGTGAAGTTGGAAGATCCTTCAACCCTGATCAGAATTGTTCTTCAAGATGGGATGGCCATCTCAGGGTATAGGATAGGACAAATTTCAAAAAAACACTTTTACAATCTCAAACCTCACAAAAGACCATTTTTTTATCCGGGTTCAATGAGTCCCAAACTTGCCAGATGTATGGTAAATTTGACACGTATAAGTACTGGGGAAACCCTTCTGGACCCTTTCTGTGGGACTGGAGGTATACTTATTGAAGCAGGTATTATTGGGGCAAGGGTCATAGGGACGGACATCGACTATAAAATGGTTAAGGGAACTAAAGAAAATCTCCAACATTGTGACATTAATGATTATCTGGTATTTCAGGAAGACGCTCGAAAGTTAGAGCTTCCAGAAGTAGTGGATGCAATTGTAACTGATCCGCCTTATGGTATATCTGCGTCTACTGGTGGTGAGACTAGTGAGAACCTATATCATCAATCAATGATGTCATTAGAACGATTAATAAAAGAGGATGGTCTTATGTGTTTGGCTACTCCACATTACCTTAATTTAGATGAGATATTTAAGGGTACAAACTTTAAAATAATAGAACAGCATCACATAAGAATGCATAAAAGTTTAACCAGGGTCATATCCGTCCTGAAGAAAATCTAAAAGAGCAATTATCAGTTAATATTTCGAAAACAGTCATTTAACCCAGATAATCTATGGGAACATATCTTTCAATAAAAAATTTAATAGATGTCATGATATATTTTATTAAGATTATTTCAATATCATTCTTTTATTAATCAATTACCGTAATTGGTGAACTACATGAAAGCCAGAATATTTGATACCACCCTCCGTGATGGTGAACAGACCCCTGGAATATCCCTAACTCCAGATGAAAAGCTTTTGATAGCCAGAAAATTGGATGAATTAGGTGTTGATGTTATTGAAGCAGGCTCAGCTATTACATCAGAAGGAGAAAGGAATGGTATCAAAAAAATAACCTCAGAAAACCTTTCTGCGGAGATATGTAGTTTCACAAGGGCTGTTCAGGTAGATATTGATGCTGCTCTGGAATGTAATGTGGACAGCATCCACCTGGTGGTTCCCACCTCTGACTTGCATCTGGAACACAAGCTGCGCAAATCACGGGAAGAAGTTAAAAAAATGGCCGTTGAATCCACCCAATACGCGGTGGATCATGGGCTTCTGGTCGAATTATCTGCAGAAGATTCTACTCGCAGTGATATGGAATATTTGAAAGAGATTTTCCAGGCAGGTATAGATGCCGGGGCAAAACGTATATGTGCCTGTGACACGGTGGGTATGCTCACCCCTGAACGTTCGTTTGATTTTTACAGCCAATTAGGAAATTTAAGTGTTCCTTTAAGTGTTCACTGTCATAATGATTTTGGTTTGGCTGTAGCAAACTCTCTTGCAGGCCTTAGAGCAGGGGCAACCCAGGCCCATGTCACAGTTAATGGGATAGGTGAAAGAGCAGGAAACGCATCACTGGAAGAACTGGTAGTTTCATTATATTCGCTCTATGATGTTAAGACGCAAGTGAATATTCAAATGTTGTATGGGGTCTCTAAAATGGTTGCCAGGATAACTGGGATGTATTTGCAGCCTAACAAGGCCATAGTAGGCGAAAATGCATTTGCTCATGAGTCGGGAATACATGCTGATGGAGTAATGAAAAAGGCCGAAACATATGAACCCATAATGCCTGAACTTGTTGGTCACAAGCGTCGTTTTGTCATGGGTAAGCATGTTGGCTCGCATATCATCAAACAACGGATTGATGAGATGGGTTTTCGAGTTGATGATGAAAGATTCTCCCAAATATTTAACAGAATCAAATCATTAGGGGACATGGGAAAATGTGTTACCGATGTAGATTTGCAAGCTATAGCGGAGGATGTTATGGGAGTTATGGCCGAGAAACCAGTTGAACTTCAAGAATTAACCATTGTATCCGGAAATAAGGTAACACCAACTGCTTCTGTAAAGCTGAAAATCGGAAATGATGAAAAATTAGAGGCTGGTGTGGGAGTAGGGCCTGTGGATGCTGCAATAGTAGCAATCACAAAAACCATTGAAGACCTTGCAGATATAGAGTTTGAAGAATACCACGTGGATGCCATAACCGGTGGAACTGATGCCCTTATTGATGTAGTTATCAAACTTAAACACGATGGTAAAGTGGTAAGTGCCAGGAGCACACAACCAGACATCATAAACGCCAGTGTTGAGGCTTTTTTGGGTGGAATTAACAAAATACTTACTGATAAAAAGGTTAACGAATCTAAAGGTAATTTTTAACTGAAAACATATTATTCGCTATAAACTCGCTGATATTGCTAAAAAAAGGTCTATGGTTAATGATACACGTTTAATGTTTATTAAGGGTTTATTCTGAATATTGAAATTATCTATGGGTGTTTATAGTATGAATCAGTTCAATATAATTGATCAAAATATTCAAATTGCAGGTTTTAATGCTGAAATAGATGATTTAACTGAATTAATGAATTTAATAAATGTCTTAGTTGCTGAAAATGAATGTGAGGGGTGTGTAATTCAGTTATTAAAAGCTGATGGAATAGCAGGCAAGAAACATGTGATGCAAGCGGTTTCACAGGCTTTGATTGCTTTTAATAGAAATGATAATGTGGCTCAAGATTTGGGTCTGGAGATATGTGTCAGAGCTTCAGCTCAAAGACAAATATCACGTGCTCTTAAAATTTTAGGAATAGAAGAAGGTAAAATAGGCATCTGTGCTGTAACTGTAGATTGTGATGAAAAAATCATGCCACAATTACATAAAATCATTGGTACAAAAAACAACAAAGTGTTAGATCCCAATATTGATGTGTTGAAGAAATTGTATAAAATTTCCAATAAGGAAATAAAAAGTGCAGGGACTATCGAGAGGGTCTTAATCGAGAGAACTGCACTGTTAAGTCTTGAAATTTGATTTTATGTAAAAATTATTGGCATTAAAACTGAATAATAATTAGAATTAACTATCATAGTTTCATTATTTTTTTTAAATAAACTAACTTCCATTATTGTTATACGAATTTTCTATTTTTTTAAGGGCATCTGCAGCGCTTATTCTTACATGGGTGTCTTCATCCTGCAGTGCAGATTTTAAAGATTCAATGGCAATTTTATCCCCTATTTCTCCGAGAGACTCGGCTGCTTTTTCTCTAACCAGGGGATTGCCTTCTTTAAGAGCTTTAATCAGCGGATTTATAGCTGGTGTTTTAAATTTACCCAGTGATAAAGCAGCTTTCCACCGGACTGCAGCGCTTTCATCATCTAAAGTTGCAATCAGTGGTTCGATAGCTCTCACATCTCTGATTTCTCCCAATGACCATGCAGCCCTGGTTCTTACACCATCATTATCATCCTTCAATGCTTCAATAAGGGGTAAGACTGCTGGTTCCTTAATTTTTTCCAGTGCTTCTGAAGCCCTCCACTGGACACTGGAATTTTCATCCTTCAAAGCATTAATAAGGGGAGCAACAGCCACCGGATCTTTAAGTTCACCCAAAACTTCAACTGCTCGATGTCTGGTATCCGGATCAGGTTCATCCAGGGCTTCAATCAGTACATTCACTGCTTTTTCCTGACCGACCTTTTCAATCACTTCTTCTAGACGTTCATGTGATTTTTTGGCTTTTAATAATCTATCCTCTCTGGGAGTTGCTTTGCTTTTTGCTTTAGCTTTTATTATATCCAGGGAAATGATGGCTGTTTTTTGAACATCATCATCCTCATCAAAGAGCATATCTTCCAAATAGGGTATAAAATCTTTATCATTAATTCTACCCATTATTTGAACTGCTTTCTCTCTCACATGAGGATCTCCATCATGTAAACAATCTAGGATAGTACCAAAAGATATTTCATCCATTTTAAATAGTGAATTCAAGCTACACTTACGCACTTGCCAGCTTACATCATCAAGAGCTTCTATTAAGTATTCGGTTGATCTGCTGGCACCGATCTCTCCAAGAGCATCTGCTGCACTATGCCTCACTTCTCTATTACGGTCTTTCAGGGCGATAATAAGTGGCACAACAGATTCCCAGCTCCCTATTTTTCCAAGGGCTTCAGCTGCCCTCCACCTCATATCATCATATTCATCATCTTCTAAAACTGTTATTAAATATTCTACAGCTTTTTCTCCCCCAATTTCACCTAAAGCATAGATTACAATCTCCTGAAAATCAGTATCTTCGTATTGAAGACGTTCAATTATAGGATCTGCAGCTCGTTTATCCCCAATTTCTCCCAGTGAATATACGGCCATGTGACGTACAGCTTCTTCTTCGTCTTCCAGCGCACCTAAAATGTCATAAATGGCTGATTTATCTTCTAACTGGCCAAGAGCCTCAATTGCCCGGTATCTTACCAAGCTATCGCTGGGATGATAAACTGATTTTGTCAATTTTTTAATATTTTTTTCCTTTTTATATCGGGCCACGTCTTCCTCAGTGATTTTAAAGATTGGCATTATAAATCCCCTAATATTCTATGATAAAATTGTCCAAAATAAGCAATAAACTTATCTATTTTCTACTACAAATCATCATACTCATTAAAGTGATGGTATGTTCAATAACACGAATTGAGATTTTAAATAAAATAATTAGAGATAATCTTCTTTGTAATGTCTGATATTTCTCTTAGATTATCTTTATTCAGACATTTAATTTCCAAGTTTTTTATTTCCAAACATACTGCTGGCTGGTTAATCCGGTCATAACGTGGGCAAGTACTTATAATCCCACCACCCTCTACAGGAATTTTTTTTCTCAGTTCGCGTCCCATTTGTTTGGGATTTTCTGAAGGAAGGGTTATATTGATTCCCCTATATTCCTCAAATAAAACAGTTTTAATCTTTTTTTTCAAGAAATTACATGCCTGCAATGTTTTGGAAAGGGAATAGGGTGCCTCTTTAATAGCTTCAACCATGCCCGCACACATTACGGGGCTAGTGCGGAAAGATTTTAGAAGATAATTAGAATTGTTAAATATTTCTTGATTATTGGTTGAAATAAATCCTCCATTACCCAAGTTAATGATTTTTGGTGATCCAGTAGAGGCTACAATGATATGGGCATGATCACCACAGGCTAAACTCTTCTGGGGGTCGCCAATAGCACCTGAGGCATCTTCAACTAAAATCACACCTCTTCTATCACATAATTCAAATATTTCTTTAACGGGTTGTTCTGCCATATAACCCGCAAAACTAGTGATAAACAGTGAGTGGGGATTTTTAAGTTTAATATGTTTATCTAAAATTTTTAAGTCAATTATTCCGTGATTTGTAGGCAGATATTCTGTTTTCAAACCCAAAAATTCGGCAATTTTTTTAAACCCGGTCCAGCCGCCCTGATCAGGTAATAATACAGGTCCTTTAGTGTTGCTCATAGCGATCATTATGGCTGAATTCCCGCTATTAACTATTCTGGCATGTTCATGGCGAGTAATACCTTTTAAACTCTCTTCAGCATTCATCTTATGGGTTTTTTCTATTTCCCGGTTCCCAAGATCTAAAGATGCCTGACACATGGCTGCCCTGACATTTTTAGAGGGTTTTTTAAAAGAAAGCTCCATATAATCACTATTCTCAATCATAAAGTTACTGATATTTTAATATCACTTAAAGTATGCATCCAGGGTGGTCTGTCTGGATCGGATGATGTCCTGTAAGAGATCACTGGATTTGATGAAACTTTCTAAAGGAAGTTTCAAACTGGTATCAATGTAGGCCAAAGCCGATTTCATATCCTCAAATTCATGGTAAGGTTGTTCCATGGCATTCCTTATATTTTCCCGGACATTAAACACACCCAATGGCACGTATCCGGAGTAAGCCTCTCTGAGAACAATAACTCCTGCCTGTAGTTTTTGACGAGCCAAAGCTTCCAGAACTGCCATTTTACAAGTGTAATAGCATCCTCCCACCCTAGAATATTCCTTTTTCCCATTATAATTTTCATAATCTGAGAAAATAATTTTTTCTCTTCCTAAAACATGTAGAAACGCTTCCATCCATTCGTATTGCCAGGGTGTGGGAAGTATTAGTACAGCATAATAATTATTCAGGCTATTAAACTCGTAAACTCGGTGCACATCCACAGGGTCATAGTGTTTCACTTCTTTAAGCAACTGATCAGCTATAGTGCTGTCACAGGCAGTGATGGACCAACGGGTTGGTACCAGGCGTCTGCGTTTATCCACACCCATTGTACCCACAGAAAACGCCTTTTGCATATGAGAAAATGGCACATCTTTTCTGTGCAGATCCATCAGCGCTTCCCGAGCTTTAAGATCAGTGTCATAATACACTTTCTCCAGTTCCCGATCCCATCTGACGTTATCAATTTCAAATTTCTCCAGTATTGCACTAGGGCCGTGAGGGGCCTGGTATTCGCTGAATGAAACTCCTCTTGGCTTTTTCCAGAACTCTGCTTCACTATCGATTGAACTGGAAGCTAGTGAGATTTCTTGGAGTTTTTCCACCATACGGTTATCCAGATCAGTAACTCCCAACATATTTTTCCCCCTAACTAAACTCATACGATAAGAGATAATATCTTCCTGATTTTTTTCTCCAGGGATCCATGCCTCGGGAGTGTCCATAATGGTGGTATCTCCAGATACTGGAGATATCATGGGGCCGGCATATACCTTTGGATAGTTCCAGCTCCCAATGAACACCGATGGGGGAGTGCTTCCCTCTAATTCTTTACCCACATCAACTGAAGGTATCTGAAACTTAGAAGTCAGTTTTTTAAGGTAAGTTTTCTTACCCATCATAATATCAGATTGGTCCTGTTTTAATAAAGGTTTTAGGTGAGCAGATGAGAACTAATAAATGCCCAAATTCAAGTGGTTAGTCTCATTTTTATTATGATATCTTTTTCATCTAAATTTATCTTTTTTAACCAATTTCAGGGAAGCCGAATTCATGCAATAACGCAGACCAGTGGGTGGAGGGCCATCATCAAATACATGCCCCAGATGAGCATGGCAGAGGGCACAAAGTACTTCAGTGCGTACCATGAAAAGGCTCCGGTCTGTTTTTGTTTTAACATTCTCTTTTGCAACAGGAGCCCAGAAACTGGGCCATCCAGTGCCAGAATCAAATTTTGTTTTGGAGTCGAAAAGATCAGTACCGCAGCAAACGCACTGGTAAATCCCATCCTCATGACAGTCATGATACTTGCCAGTGAATGCCGGTTCAGTTCCATTTTTTCTTGCAACTCGATAAGATTCAGGGGATAAAATCGATTTCCACTCATCTTCAGACTTCACTATTTCTTCAACCATTTTCACGCTGTCTGACTTTGCGAAATATATTGGAATCAAACCATTTTTGTTTTTTTTATCTTCCATGGATGGCACCCGGTTTAAATTGATAATTTTAAGAAGTTAATTTGGATTACAATCGTCTGAAGCTATAATTTGGTGGAATTATATTTCCCTAAGTAAATCCAAATCACCCTATAATTATATTGAATTAAGGATCATATTAAGATTAGAAAAATGAAGATTAAACTTGAAAAACACAAAACTGAATGGAATGACAGCTTCAAACTAGAAAAAGAAGCCATAATAAAGAATCTAATTCCAGAAAAGGTTTTTGTAGAACATATTGGCAGCACTTCCATTCCAGGACTTATCAGTAAACCTATTATTGACATCATGATAGGTGTTGAGGATGAAAATAAACTAAACAATTACATAAACAAAATAATCCATCTAGGTTATGTTTATGTGAAAAATTACGAGAAAATCTTCCCACTTCGAAGATATTTCTTCAAATTGGCTGATGAGAATATAGACCTGCCCCCAATCATTGATTTTTCAGATGATCCGGAAAAATATGACAGTGGAAGTTACAAGCATAAATTTCACATCCATATGGTTAAATTAAATTCCGATTTCTGGAAGGATCACTTATTATTCCGGAATTATCTTTTGAAAAACGAAGATGCCAGACTGGAATATAACCAATTAAAAAATAAACTTGTCTTAACAGAATGGGCCAATATAAATGAATATACAAAGGCTAAATCATTTTTTATAAGAAAAACTTTGGAAAGGGCTCTTGAATATGAATTCTAAAAATGTGAAGAAAATCAACCGGGAGAAAAGGGGTCAGATTTCAAGTGAAGAACTTAATGATTATCGTGGTTTAACAACCCAGGAATTAATTGAAATGCTAAAATATGATAATCCGCAAAAAAGAACAATTTCTGCCAGGATACTGGGGGAAATGCAAGATACAGAGGCAATAATTCCTCTTTGTATGGCTTTTAAACGGGAAAGGGCATTATATTCTAGGATAGCAATTTCAGAAGCGTTATCACAAATAGGCGATCCTGCAGTTGGTCCATTAACCGATCTTCTGGGTAAGATCGGGAAAAATCAGGAAACTGAGCTTCCCCAAAAATATTTCAACAAAAAAAGTTATCCACTGGTAAGGGATATTGCAGCCAGAACACTGGTTAAGATTGGAAAACCAGCAACTCCTGAACTTATAAAAATACTACAAAAAGAAGATAATTTTAAGATTCAACAAGCCATTGATGCTATTGGTGGCATAGCCGCCAAAACAGGGGATAGAAGGGCTCTTAATATACTGATAAATAAGATGAAACGATGTTCTGATAATGGGGATAAAATTACCTTGTGGAAAATAGTAAGGGCTTTAAGTGGATTTAAATATAGCGAAGAAGCTTTAGATTCATTATTGCCGATACTAGGGAGTGGTTATGATCCTCCAATTGTTTGGGAAGCTTTAAGGACCATGGGTCAGTTAAGAATTAAAAATAAGGATGTATTAGAATTAATTATGCCTTTTACCCATAATGAAAATATAGAAATAAGTAAATCAGCTCAACAAGCAATTATTGGCTTGAATCAGCTATAAATTCCTTATTATATATAAATTTTCTAAAATAATCTCATCAGTTATCTAACATTTGAGGGAAATATATGGGGTTCGTCAACACAATATCTTTGATAATTTTTGATATGGATGGATTGATGTTTAACACCGAGAGTTTGGCAATTTACACTTGGATAAAGGCGGGGAAAAGTTATGATATCCATATTTCCGAGTCAATTGTTGAAGAATCAATTGGTCTGGATATTCAGGGCGCAGAAAAAGTGTTTAAGAAACATTTAGGTGAAGATTTCCCTTATCATGAGATCAGAAGTTTAAGATTAAAATATGCTCGTGAATACATCGATGAAAATGGAATTCCTGTTAAAAAAGGCCTTCACGAATTACTTGAATTTTTAGACCAAAAACCGGTTTTAAAAGCAGTGGCCACTTCCACTGAAAGGGAACGAACAGAACATTTGTTATTATCTGCTGGAGTTAAAGATAAATTTGATGTTATAATATGTGGGGATGATGTTTCTAATGGTAAACCTGAACCTGACATATTTCTAGCAGCTGCCAGAGAATTGAATTGCGAAAAAGACGAATGTGTGGTTTTGGAAGACTCAGCTAATGGTATCATAGCAGCATCAAGAGCCAATATGATTCCTTTTTTGATCTTTGACATAAAAAAACCAGATAAAACTATTGGGAAATTAGCCAAAAAGACATTTAACTCACTTCTGGAAGTGCGAGATTATTTCCAAAAAATAGAATTTTTATAGAACTTCACTTTTCCAAAGTAAACTAATCCTTACCAAATGTTCATTTCTTCCTTCCAAGGTAATAAAAACCATTGGAAATGTTGCCATTCATGGTTCTAAAAACAGTTTTTTCAAACAATAATTTTTCATAATTATTAGTTAGTTCCAATATATGTTCTACAGTATGATGTCTTAAAATCAATCCTTCAGGGAGTTCAAAAACTCCATAAATCCCATATTTGTCTTCATATTTGGCATAACGTTTAAGATTCCGTTCATCATGGTTTAAAAGAAAGTCGCTTAGGTATAGTATTCCATTATTTCTTAGAACTCTTGATATTTCGTTTATCAATTTTTCCTGTTTAATAGTTCTCACGTTGCTGGTGAGCACTCCAATGAGAATCACAGAATCAAATTCATTATCCTGGAAGGGTAGTTTCTCTCCATCCGTCTTAATAAGATTTAAGTAGGGATATGATCCTAATCCTCTTTTAATCATCGCATCCGAGAAGTCAACTCCAATTAAATTTTTAAAACCATAATTATGGAGTTCATTCAAGGTTCTACCGTAACCGCAGCCAACATCTAGAATATTCATTTCCTTTTCAACGTGTTTTGCAAACGATTCTGATAAAAATGGGGTGGGAAATTCTTTTTCTCCTGCTAATTCATCCCAGCATCTTTCCTGATCTCGAATATTCTTCATTATTACCCCTTTTCTAAGGTATTATAACCAATTAAAATGAAAAATAATAAAATAAATAATTTTTATGCAAATTCAATGGTGCTTGGGGGTTTGTCACTAACTGAAAGAGCCACATGGGTTACTTCAGAAATCTCTGCAGTAACTCTTTTTGATATTGTTTTTACCATTTCCCAGGGTAGTTCAGGAACATCTGCGGTCATGGCGTCCAGAGACTCCACCATCCGAAGAACAACTAGGTATCCATAATCTCTTATATCGCCTTTAACTCCAGTGACCTTAGTATCGGTAAGAACGGCAAAATACTGCCACAAAGTTTTATCCAGACCCACTTTTTGCACTTCTTCTTCCACTATAGCGTTGGCTTTTCTACATATCTCGATTTTTTGGCGGGTTATTTTCCCTGCTACACGTACAGCCAGACCAGGACCAGGGTAAGGCTGTCTGTTAACTATTCCCTCAGGTAGGCCCATTTCACGTCCAATAATTCTGACTTCGTCTTTGTAAAGCTCTCGTATAGGCTCTACAAGTTTCAGAACCATCCCATGGGGGAGAGCTAAATTATGATGTGATTTTATGTTTCCATCACTTTCGATCCAGTCGGGAGCAATTGTGCCCTGCACTAAGTACTCAGCACCTATCTTTTCAGCTTCTCTTTCAAAAACTCGGATAAAAACTTCACCGATAATCTTTCGTTTCTCCTCCGGGTCTTCTACACCTTCCAGTTCATCTAAAAACTCATTACTCGCATCCACATATTTTAAATTCAGCCGATCTTGGAAGGTCTCTTTGACATAATCTGCTTCCCCTTCACGTAGGAGCCCATGGTTTACAAAAACAGCTGTTAAATTTTTTCCAATGGCATTAGAAACCAAAACTGATGACACTGAGCTGTCAACACCCCCTGAAAGGGCGATTATTGCTTTTTTGTCGCTAATGGTTTTTTTGATTTCATCTATGGATTCTTTAATGAAAGAAGACGGATCTAGCATGTTTATTCACCTTAAATTTTCGAAAATATGGTTAAATTTCTCTTATTTATATATTTGATTTCTAATACTTTTTATCTACTAATTCATTTAAATTGTCAACATAATTAAATACAATATATTTTTAATTATTCTTTGTTGCAGTTTTGATGTTGTTAAAGATTAAGATGAAGTTTATTAATTACCTATAGAATATCTGAAAAATCTAATAGCGGTTCTTCAAACTAGTTAATAGGAGTCAAATGAAAATAAAAGACAAATCACAAATAACAAATATAATAATAGAATTATTGAAAAATCCAACCAACAGTACTCGAATTCAATTCTTACGATATGTATTCGTAGGGGGGGCTGCATTTATTGTGGATTTTTTTTCATTATTCCTATTAACAGATTATTTCGGGATTTACTACATAATATCAGCAGCTTTAGCATTTAGTTTGGGCTTGGTTACTAACTATCTACTGAGTATAAAATGGGTTTTTAATCAACGTAATATTGATAATAAAACCATTGAATTTAGTCTTTTTGCATTTATCGGTATAATAGGTTTGGGTTTAAATGAGATTTTCATCTGGTTTTTCACATCGAAACTAGGTATTTACTATATGATTTCAAAGATAATTACGGCTATAATAATACTTTTCTGGAATTTTTTTGCCAGAAAATTAACTTTATTTCAATAGGGTTTAATATGAAACAAAAAACAGCGATCATTATCGGTGCTGGTCCAGCAGGTTTAACTGCTGCCTACGAGTTAATTGATAAAACTGATATTAAGCCAATCATATTTGAAGCAACAGAGAGTACTGGTGGCATATCCAAAACAGTGAATTATAAAGGTAATCGTATTGATATTGGCGGGCATCGATTTTTTTCCAAATCAGATCGGATAATGCAATGGTGGCAGAATATTCTTCCATTACAAGGAGAACCAGCCAAGGATGATAGAGAACTGGGAAGAAAAGTACCTCTTGCTCATCAATATCTTAAACGAGAGTTGGGTTCACAAAATTTAGAACGTTTAGATCCTCCCGATCCTGAAAAAACTGATAAAGTGATGCTTAACCGAAGCAGGCTTTCTAGAATATTTTTCCTTAGAAAATTTTTTGATTACCCGGTTTCACTAAATTTTAACACATTATCCAATTTAGGAATAAAAAGAACTGTTAAAATAGGATTAAGCTATATTAAATCATCTTTAAATCAGATAAAACCTGAAAATTCCCTGGAAGACTTTTTCATAAATAGATTTGGAGAAGAATTGTACCATACTTTCTTTAAAGATTACACAGAGAAAGTTTGGGGAGTTTCATGTAGCGAAATTAAATCAGATTGGGGGTCACAAAGAGTTAAGGGTCTTTCGATTAAAAAAACAATTTTCCACGCTATTTCTAAAAATTTTTCCCGGAATTCGTCTATTTCCCAGAAAAAAGTGGAAACAAGTCTAATTTCACAATTTATGTATCCTAAGTTAGGTCCGGGACAGATGTGGGATGAAGTGGCGAGAATCATCACTGAAAACGGTGGTGAGATTCATTACGGAAACCAGGTTATTGGAATTGAATATATTGACCAAAATATTCAAGGTGTTCGGGTGAAGGATACATCGAATGGCTTTGTGAAAAGTGTAAAAGGAGATTATTTTTTCTCTTCTATGCCAGTAAAGGACTTGATAAATTCATTTGACGGAGATGTGCCTCCCGAGGTTCAAAAAGTTGCTAAGGGATTAATGTATAGAGATTTCATTACGGTGGGGCTTCTTCTTAGGAAATTAAAAATTAAGAATCAGACTAAAATAAAGACGATTAATGATTTAGTTCCTGATAATTGGATTTATGTTCAGGAGAGAGATGTTAAACTGGGCAGACTTCAGATATTCAATAATTGGAGTCCATATATGGTTAAAGATGATAAAAATGTATGGATGGGGTTAGAATACTTTTGTAATGAAGGAGATGAACTTTGGAATATGGATGACCATAAATTTGCAGATTATGCCATAAAAGAGCTGGTGAATATTGGCATAATTAATGAAGAAGATGTAATCGACTGGGTTATTATTAGAGTTCCTAAAACTTATCCTGCTTATTTTGGAACATATGATCATTTCCCAGTTATTCGAGAATTCACAGATAATTTTGAAAATCTGTTTTTAGTTGGAAGAAACGGTATGCATCGTTACAATAACATGGATCATTCAATGCTCACAGCCATAACTGCAGTGGAGAATATATGTCAAGGAATCATGTCAAAGGATAATTTATGGATGATCAATGAAGAAGAAGATTATCATGAAGAATGATTCATTCAATAGTGTTAGATAATTAAATCTATTTTAAGAGCGCTCACGGCTTTTTTGAATATTCAGAACAGACAGTATTAAAATTTTCAAATACTTTAGGTCCCTCAGGGGTATGATAGACCTCAGGATGGAACTGTATCCCATATACTGGTTTATCTTCATGTTTCATGGCTTCAATGTCACAGATGGGTGATGAAGCGAGAATTTTAAATTCAGGGGGCAGTTTGGTTACTTCGTCCTTATGAGAAGCCCAAACATCCAATGTGGGCCCTAATCCTTTGAATATATCATTTTCATCCTGGATATTAATCTGAATCTGGGCATAACTTTCCGAACCGGCAGAACCGATCTGGCCACCGTATGTTTCGGCCAAAATTTGATGACCCAAGCAAATTCCAAGAATTGGATAATCAAGTTTTTCAACGTATTGGGAACTGTTCCCAGATCTTTCTACTGAAGGTCCCCCTCCCAGGATAAGTCCTATTGGCTCTTTGTCTTCAATTTCGTTGAGGGAAGTTGTGTTAGGCACCAGTTCCGATGGAATTTTGAGGTAATGCAGAGTACGCTGAATACGGTGATTGTACTGTCCATGATTGTTAACCACTAATATCATATTAATCTCCTTAGTTTGTTTTAAAATCTAGTATTTGATTCTGATTATTCAGTAAATATAATAATGTTTCCGGATATTATTAATTGTCAATGATCATACTTTATTTGTTTTTGAAAAAATTTTTATGTTAAAATGCTAATATAGAAAAATATGGAACTTCGAGACATTATACTCATACTGGTAGCCCTGGTGCTGGCAGTGGTTTTCTTCTATGTATTTATATGGTTTCTTCCGGTTATAATTATACTGGTGATAGCCTATATAATATATATATTTTTAAAGGGATCCTGAGATTAATAAAGGAATATTTGACCTTAAAATTGTCGAATTTCAGAATATATCTTTTTTTAATCATTTTTTTCGCTCGATAATTTTTAATCATGTGTATTTACCGGTGATATGATGAGAGAAGTAGAAAAATTCAAAGGATTAAACGGCAACCTGATGGCTTTTAAGAAAGAGGTTGCAGATGCAGACAAAGTAACTTTTGTGGGCATTCCCGGTGTTTGTAGTCCTTTTGCAGAGCTTTTTGCCTATGTGATTCGGGATAAAGAATCAGTTTTTGTATCTAAAACTGATTTGGACTCTGCCCGCAAAATTGAGGGTACATCGCTCGGTATGCAGTTTACAGAAGAAGCAGATCCTAGCAGCACAGTTGTTGCTTTGTTGGGCGGACTATCAATGCCTCAGTATGAGGTAGCACTGGAAGATGTACAGAAAATGCTAAAGAACATCCTTAAACCTGATGGAAAAATTATAGGTTTATGCTATATGGGCATGTTTGAAAAAGCAGGTTGGGATGAAAAAATTGATTTCGACTGCATAATCAACGGTGTTCTAAACGGGGAAATATATAAATAGATTGGAAAAACTTGATTATTTTTTTAAAAAGAGATGAGCAGCTCGATTTTTTTTAAAAAAGTTTAGATTTTTAAAAAACAGATGGGATGAAAGAAAGGATGAAAAAACCATGTTAGGCCTTTATTCGTTGGGTATGGAGAATGGTATTCTTTATGAGACCATACTAACCACCAGAAATCCAGATGGAACTCCCAATGCAGCACCCATAGGTGTTATATGTAAAAATAATGAAGAGGTAGTTTTTTATCTTCACAAGGGGTCTAAAACCTTTGACAATGTGCGTCGTGAGAAGAGTTTCCATGTGAACATTCTAAATGATCCAATGGTTTTTGTTGAGTCTACTATAGGAAATCTAGAAAGTGGAGAATTTCAAGCAGATAATGCAGACGGATTCTTTATTAAAAGTGCGGAAGCCTTTTTCAGGGCTGAAGTAACCAGTGAAAAACTGGTGGAACGCAAGGACCACTTGGGAACTTCCACCACCAATGTGATACAGGCCAGAGTTTTGAGGGTGGTTAAAAACCAGGAACATGTTCAACCTTTAAATCGAGCTATTTATGGGATAATCGAGGCTTTGGTGTATATTAGTAGGATAGACATTGTATCTGAAGATGAAAAAAAGGCTTACCTGAACCAGATGAGCGAAATCTCCAGGTTGGTGAATAAGGTAGGTTCAGAGGACCATAAAAGGGCTATGAAGAGGATATTGGCATCCCTTGAAAATAAGAAATAGATATATATAAATTTGTATTGGGATTTCTTTCCCCTAACAAATCTCGGTTGGTGTATTTATGTCCTGCAATCCTATTTAGAAATAAAATTCTTTTCGCCGTGCTTCCAATAGATATGGTTCTTTTCCCAGAAGCTCAGACGCCACCACGATCTCACCCTTTGATTCTTCCTTAACCTCTTTTATAAAATCAAAACAACGCAAATCCCTTAAGAGATGATGGTCAACAACTACCTGGGGAATTTCTTGGCATATTTCCATTAAATTTTCCTGAGCCTGTACAATGTCACTTTTTTCCAGAGCAAAACCCTCCAGATAAATTGGAGTGCCGCTTAAAATCAGAATATCTGGCTTTTCAGTGAGTATTAAATTTTTTGCCCCGTCATAAAGGGGTCCCTGCACATCAGAGGCGTGCATGAATTTTTCACCTTCCCATTCAATGGTGGTGGTTATAACGAAACCCAGGCGGCTGCCCTCTTTACCGTGGGGTATGGGTTCTGAAAATTTAAGAAGGGTATTATCTGTCTGGAATGAATTACCATCTGCATAATGAATATCTCTGATTCCTACACTTTTTAAATTCTTTAAAAGTAGCCTAGCTCGTTTTTGCTGACTCTTGTTAATATTTTCTGTGGGATGTTTTATAAATAGCTCCTTATCCCGGTACATCTCCTCAGCATATCGGGGTGATGAGTCCAGATACCTTCCCAGACTGAAGGGAGTGAAATGATCATGGTGGTAATGACTTATAGTCAAGATATCTGACTTTGCAGCGTATTTCTGCACTCGGGCACGGGTTTCATGGAGTGCATCAAACTCATCCTTCCATGGTGGGAATCCAAACCTTTTGGGGGCAATGGATGTCCCAGGATCAATCAGTATTTTCTGATCAGTTTCAATGAAAGTAGCCATGGAGCGGACACCCATACTTTCAAATGCCAGTGGGACAATTTTCATTCAAATCACCACATTTTAATTGTTCTAGTTTTTCTTAGGCGCTTTAGACATTTTAAACCACAAAAGCCCATAAAAAATAATTACTTATTTTATTACATCAACGAAACGAAAGTTATCAACATCAAACAAGCCCTTATCGCTGATTTTTAGTTTTGGAATCACCAGAAGTCCCATAAAAGAGAGAGTCATGAATGGTGATTTAAGATTTGAACCCATTGATTTAACCATTTCATGCAACTGATTAAGTTGTGATGATACTTCTGTTGCGTTCATAGTACTCATAAGACCTGCTATGGGCAGTTTCAGGGAATAATGTTTTCCATTAACTACTGCAACAAGTCCTCCATCGTTATTTATGAGTATATTTCCGGCTTCTGCCATCTGTTGACTATCTGTACCGACGATGATGATGTTATGAGAATCATGGGCAACACTGGATGCAATAGCGCCATTATTTAGCCTGAAACCCTTTACAAATCCATTGGCAATATGATTATGCCCATATCTTTCCACAACTGCGATTTTAAGGATGTCATTTCCGACATCAGCCTGCAGCTTACCATTTAAAACTCTTAAAACTGCTTCTGACTCAGATGTAAGCAATTGATCTTCTATAAGATCAATCACTCTAACTTTTTCCTCTTTTCTGGATGATTTAACTTCAAAATCAGACGATTTCAATGGTTTAACACTGAAAGTACTCTTCAACGGCATAGGATCAACTTTAAAAAAGGGTTTACCTTCTTCAGCCACTAATTCTCCACCAATCCAAACTTTACGAACTTTGAAATTTTCTAAGTCATCCACCAACACAATATCTGCACGTGTTCCTGGTTTTAAGGCCCCACAGTTCAAATTATAATGTTTAGATGGGTTTAGAGTAACCATTTTCAAAGCTTCCAGGGGATCCATACCCATTTCAACAGCTTTTCTCAGGATTTGATCCATATGACCCTCCAGCAAGTCCTCAGGATGCTTATCATCAGAAACTAGGAATTCTCCCTGGACTGTAATCAGATCCTCAAGATTTCGTGCAGATGAACCTTCCCTGATCATTATCTTCATGCCCAGGCGCTTTTTTTCAACGGCTTCATTGATATGGGTGCATTCATGGTCAGTGGATATGCCTGCCGCCACATATTCACACAGTTCTGTTCCGGATAGGAGTGGAGCATGACCATCCACTGGTTTTCGATAGTTTTGAGCGATTTGAATCTTTTCTATAACAATAGGATCTTTTCCTATTACCCCTGGGAAGTTCATCATTTCCCCCAAAGCCACAACCTGATCATCACTCATTAATTGTTCGATTTCTTCTGGCCCTAAAATTGCTCCAGATGTTTCAAAATTAGTTGCGGGGACGCAGGAGGGAGCCGTGAAAAAAACTTGAAGTGGTGTGTGGGCTGAATCTTCCCTCATATATTCGATACCGGCAATGCCCATGACATTAGCGATTTCATGGGGATCAGCAATTACTGCAGTGGTTCCATGGGGCACCACAGCCTCAGCAAAGCGTGAAGGGGTGAGCATAGAACTTTCAATGTGTATATGTGAGTCAATAAAACCTGGTAAAATATATCCGGAAAAATTTCCTTTTATTTTCCTTAAACACTCTATTATACCATTTTTAACTTCTATTTCAGCAGGATATATCTCTTCAGTAAAAACATTAACAAAATTTCCCTTTATGATGCTTTTCATGATCTCACGTCCCCAAATTCATCCCTATTTACCAGTATTTTCACAAAGGTACCTATTAACTGATAATGATTTATGAGGTTTTAAAAAATTTTTAAAAATAGATTAATTTTGGATTTGTTTTATTTTTCTTTATTATGGAGTTCATGATAAAGCATGGGCAGGAATGATCCCACATCGGTAACAATTCCAACAACCTGAGCACTTCCACGATCACTGAGTTTGGTGACAGTGGCGGGGTTAATGTCCACGCAAATACTCTTTACTTGGGAGGGAAGGATGTTTCCAACTGCTATTGAATGAAGCATAGTGGCGATCATGATGACCATATCCACATCTTGCACATACTTACGCATCTCATCCTGAGCATCTATCACATCAGTTATAACATCAGGAAGGGGCCCATCATCTCTGATAGAACCTGCAAGTACAAATGGGATATTATTTTTCACACACTCATACATCACCCCTTCTTTAAGCACTCCCTGCTCTACAGCATTCTTGATGGATCCTGCCTGGTTGATCTGGTTGATGGCATAGATGTGATGGCGGTGTCCACGTGCCACAGCTTCACCAGTTTCTACAGTCATCCCAAGGGATGTTCCATAGAGTGCACTTTCAATATCATGGGTAGCCAGAGCGTTACCGGCAAAAATTACATCAACAATTTCTTCTTTAATCATTTTAGCCAGTACAGGGCCTGAACCGGTGTGGATTATGGCGGGACCTCCAACCACTGCAATTTTGCCACCACGAGCTTTCACTTCCTTTATCTCATTGGCTATACTTTTTATAAGGGATCGAAGGGGTTTTTCCGATGATGCTTCACTTCCCATGAACTCAAAAACACCCTTTTTGCCCCTAGGTCTCTGAGGGGCCATTACCTTTATTCCCTCACGGCCAACTACCACTAAATCGCCCTTTTTGATTCGTCCAATGGGTTTTATAATAGCTTTACGAGATTCAGGGTCCACTACGATCATACAATCCATTTCAATGTTCTCAACGGGTATCCATTCATCTTGGTAGCGAATAAATGTAGGGTGGTTGGTTGTGGAATAAAAATCAGAAGGAAGGGTTTTATCTTTGTTGGCAGCCTCTAAATTAACCTCTCTGATCTCAACAACCATAGCACCAATCTCTGCCAATTCATCTAAAATTTCTCCCAAAAGGGGGTCACTGTCCGCTTTAACCTGAATTCTAGCAAGGCTGGTGTCCTTTTTTCGTTTACCGACCTTAAATTCCAGTATCTGAAAATCTCCCCCCATGTCCATGATAAGGTCCAATGCTTTAGGTAGAGTGAGGGAGTCGATGATATGCCCGGTAAGCTTAACTTCTCTGCTGTACATTTTATTCCTCCTAATTTAATTAAAAGTCCAAATGTTTGGTGTAAATTGCATCTTTAAATGGTATTCAGTTGGAACTATGTGTTAAATGTGTTTAACCTTAATATACTAATCATTCATTAGATTTGCATAGCTTTTTATAAATATTTATTTGTAAAATTTATTAAAAAGGAGTTATATAAAGGCCTGAGATATTTTTTTTGGACATCCTTTCAAGATTGGTTTATCATTGTAAGAATAGTAAGTCTAAAATTATTTTAGCCGCATTAATGGCGGTAATATCTCCAATAACGGTCGAAGATACTTCGACCACATCAAATCCTATGATTTCTTTTCCTTCAAGACAAAAAATTAGAGTTTCCAGTTGCTGTGGGGTTATTCCGCAGGGTGTGGGTGTAGAGACACTGGGGGCATATGCAGGGTCCAGTACATCCATATCTACTGTGACATAGACTGGACCTTTTATTTTGCGGATGATCCTTTGCATCCCTTCAATATTTGATCTCAAGTCATTTGGAGTGTAATAATCAATATTATTATCCCTAGCAAATTCCGATTCATCTAGTGAAGAAGAGCGTATGCCCATTTGGATAATCTTTAAAGGCTCTTTATCATGTATTCGACGCATCACAGTGGCATGGGAATATTTTTCCCCCATATAATCATCCCTTAGGTCCATATGGGCATCAAAATGAAGTATGGTGGCATCCTGGATGTCGAGGGCACTAATAACGCCCAAACTAATACTATGTTCGCCACCAATGGTTATTGGAATTAAACAATCATCTACCATGGAAGAAACCACTGATTTTAGATTAGCACATGTTTTATGAAAGTTTCCAGGAACAGCTTCCAGGTTTCCAATATCATATACACTCGCATTAAACCTTTTTTTTAAAAATAGATTATAGTTTTCGAAGTTGTATGATGCCTCCCTAACAAAAAGGGGTCCGTATCGTGCTCCAGGTTGGTAGGTGGTCGTGCTATCAAAAGGAACTCCAACAATACCGTAACCAGATTCACGATTTAGTGGGAAGTCATCAAATTCCGTCTGTGAAAAAGCAAATTTGAGAGGATTTTCAGTATATAGATACATCTGTCTAAATCCTCATCATTTTTAATTAAATGTTTAACATCGGGAGCTTATTTAATTCTCATGAGTTTTTTATTGCCCATTGCTACAATATAACCCACTTCAGCCCCTTCAATAAGATCATCTCGTAGGTCATCAGGTATAGGGACTTCAAAGGTCTCATAGGTTTCCAAATCCATGAGCTGGATATCACTTCCCATTAGAGCCAGCACTTGAGCGGTTCGTTTGTCTATAATTGGCACCTCTATTTTAGCATCAACAGGTTTTACTATTCCTCTTTTTTGATTATCAAAAATACCAACGGCATCCACCCTGGCTTTGGCTGCTCCATGTTTTCCAGGGGATGAAGTTTGTAAACTCACAATTTTTGATGCTTCACCATCTAATACAACATATTTACCTACTTTAAGCGTTTTAACTTCCACTACCTTAGTTGACATACTATTTACCTCCGAATTATACGTATAAATTTAGATCCCATGGGATCCATAAATCTTTTGAACCTAGAAATACAATCTATAAATAATAATCATTGGTTATTGCTCTGCTTTTTTATAAATCTCACTTGCAGAGTATAAATATATTTATAGATACCTCTCTCTGATATAGAAGTGCCTATATTTTTTTCCCTATTTAAATTTTTAATTGTAATTTTAAGTGATTAATATGAATGTTTCAATAACATCCGGAAAATCAGAAGGACCCACCAGACTAAACGCCTTTGACAATGCCCTCCTTGATGCAGGTATTGGTGATGTGAATCTCATACCCGTTTCTAGCATAATTCCTGCAGGAACCGAGATAGTGGAACTTCCCTCTATTAAAGCGGGAAAGATGGTAAATTGTGTACTGGCCTGCGAACATTCAGACCAGAAAGGTGATTTAATAAGTGCAGCAATTGCAGTGGCTGTTTCTGATGATTTTGGATGCGTAGTTGAACATTCTGGTTTGAACAAGGATCCTGAAAAGATTAAAAAGGAAGCAGAATCCATGGTTCGGTACATGATGCAAGTTAGGGGTCTGGACATTAGGGAAATCATCATAGCCCATGAAAGTCATAAAGTTAAAAAAGAGGCAGTTGTGGTTGCTGCAGTTGTTTATCTTGGATAATTGATTGTTGCATTTGTCTATCTTGGATAAAATTTAGTTAATCATATAAAGTTATAATCATTGGATTTAAGAATTATATGGCCTCAAATTTACTATATTATTACTATAGGAGGAGGGTAAATGAATGAAAAAGATCGAGAATTTTGGGGTGAGGTATGTCAGGATTTAATCGCAGAATCCCAAAAGGCAATATCTCCATTAATTGGTTCAGAAGATGGAGGCGAAATCGTTAAAATAGGTGCTGATGGCACTCCTACGACATTAATCGATAATTTGGCTGAGAAAAGGGTTATGGAGGTACTGGGGGGTGTTGATAGGTCTTTAATTCTCATTAGTGAAGAAATAGGCCAAGTAGTGGTTGGTAATGGTCAGCCAGAAGTCATAATGGTGGTTGATCCCTTAGACGGGACTAGTAACGCAGTTAAGAACATACCGGCTTATGGAATATCAGTGGCCGTAGCACCCATTCTCGATAAGAAGGTACCTGTAACTGTTAAAGATATCCAGGTAGGTATAGTGAAAAATTATGCTACAGGAGACATATACAGTGCATTTAAGGGAAAAGGAGCTTTTATTAACGGTTTAAATATCAAACCCTCTTCCAAAAATGATTTGTCACAAGTCTCGTTGGGTGCTTATGTTTACCGTATGGATATGGGGAAAATTGAAATTCTCTGTAAAAGTGTTCGAAGGATGCGAATACTGGGGGCTGTGGCAATAGAACTTGCTTATGTTGCAGATGGAACTTACGATGCATTTGTTGATGTTAGAGATAATCTTCGGATAGTTGACATTGCCGCTGCCAAGTTGATTCTGGAAGAATGTGGATGTACAATTACGGACCGTTTTGGGAGAGATCTCAAGACTGAGCTAAATGTTTTGGGGAAAACATCGTTAATAGCAACATGTAATTCTGTTATTCATGGGGAAATCATGGGTATATTGGAGGGGATGTAATGATCATGGGATTGGTAGCCCGTTGTGATGTGAAAGAGGCTGTTGAACTTGCCGGAAAACTAGCTGAGTTCTTACTTGAAAAAAAAGTCGAAATTGTACTTGATATTCCATTGGCCAAGGAACTGGGCAAATACGGGGATAAAGCTCGTAAATTGGAGGATATGGACGTTGATATGATGGTAGCTGTTGGAGGGGATGGTACCATTCTTCGCACACAGAGCTTTATCAGTCACAAAAAAACTCCCCTTATAGGAATTAACATGGGAACTGTGGGATTTCTAACAGAAATTGATCCTGAAAATGCTTTTAATGCAATAGAGGAGGTTCTTGCAGGGAATTACTTCGTGGAAAGGAGAAACCAGCTTTTGGTATGGCACGATCAGGACTTACCACCAGCACTCAATGAAGTGGTACTGATGACTCGCAAACCTGCAAAAATGCTTCACATACAGATTAGTGTTGATGATGAGATAGTTGAGGAGTTACGTGCTGATGGACTCATTATTGCCACTCCCAGTGGTTCCACAGCATATTCCATGTCTGCAGGTGGGCCAATTATAGATCCAAGGGTGAAAGCTTTTATAATCGTCCCAATATGTCCTTTTAAACTGGGAGCTCGACCTACAGTTGTTTCTGATGAAAGTGTAATTAAAGTCAAACTCCTAAGGGAAGGTAAAAAGGCTATCGCAGTAATTGACGGCCAGTATGAAGAAGAAATAAACTACATGGATGAAATAGTTTTCCGTAAATCAGAAAACTGCGCCTATTTTGTCCGTTTAACCAAAGATTTCTATCGTAAAGTAAGAGAAAAATTAACCAAAGGCGGCATTAGTTAATGAAAATTCTCATCGTGGACATGACCCATGGAGGAACCGTAATAGCATCTGAATTTTCTAAAAAAAAGGATTATGACGTTTTCGCCTGGGATATCTACCACACCTTAAAGGATGAAGAGATAAAGGCACTCAAAACCAGTGGAGTAAAACTGGTCGATGATTCTTTTTATGAAAAGTGTTATCAGGATGCATGTTCACCACAAAAAAATGAAAAAATCATTGTAGTGGCCCCTGTACACTGTAATTTACCTCAACCAGCAGATATGAGCCATCATGAGGCAGTGGGCTTTCTCTTGAATGATAGGATTAAAGTTCCCATAATTGAGATAACTGGTGTGAAAGGAAAAACTAGCACGGTTGCCATGTTAAAGGAAATATACCGTGATAAAAATCCGCTAATTTTAAGCAGTCTTGGTGTTGAGATCGTCGATAATGATGAAGATATAATACTCCAAAAAGACATAAGCATAACTCCCGCAAGCATTATAACAGCATGGAAACTTGCCGAAGAATTCCATAACGGAAAAAAACCTTCCAAACAAGAAGTAAACTCAAATGTAGGAATTTGTATATTTGAAAGCTCTCTGGGAGGTACAGGACTAGCCGATGTGGGAGTAATCACCAACATTGCTGAGGATTACAGTATCTCTCAAGGAAATAGTAGTGCTAGTGAAGCTAAATCCCAAATGTTCAAAAGTAAGATAATTGTATGTGACCAAGATTCTTATAATAAAATTTATCATGAAAATAAGAGCTACAAACAACTTTTAGCTGATAAAAAAATAAATACACATTCTATCGGGGGGAAATCCAATCTCATATCATTCGACATAGATTATGGTCTACATAAAACTACATTCCAAGTGAAAGTAACTGGGTTGGAAATAGTGGACGGTAAACATATTAACAACAATTTTAAAATTAAAACATTTGCTCCTGCCCAGTATCATCTGGAAAATACTTTATCGGCAATATCAGCATCATTATCCCTGGGAACTAACCCTGATTGTATAACTAAAGGTCTTGAAAGCTTTAGAGGTTTGCCGGGCAGAACTTCTTTTGGAAAAATACCCTCAACAGCAAAGAATACTTCATACCACAATATAAATAATCAATCTACTCTTACTCAAGAAGAATCACGCCAACATCAGGGTGTTAAATTAATTGAGGAAATCAATCCAGGAATCAATGTTACTGCCATAAAAAAGTCAGTGGAAATGATTAAAGATTATGACAACCCCGCTCTTGTTTTGGGAGGAAGTTATGGCGTAACTTGTGAAGAAATCGATGAAGAAATTCTTTTAGAGTTTTTAGGCCAAATCACGGATGATCTCCTTATTATATTGGCGGGGGAGTTGGGTAAAAGTTTGTGGGAAAAAATGGGCCGAGAATCAATTTATCACAGTCAAATAGACCAAGCTATTAATCTGGCAATTGATGAAGGATCAAATAACATATTAATTGTTTATCGTTCTAATTTTGCGGATTTAAGTCAAAGATAACCTTCTTATTGGCGTATTTAATAATTATGCCATGATAAACAGGATAGGTGGTTTATTTCTTCCATGACAACATTTATTAAAGATCATACAAAATCAATCAAATAAGGATTCTTATACTAATAATAAGTATAAGCAATCATGCTTATTATCTAATAAACAATCATGACCCAAATTCAGTAATTCGCCACACACTCGGAGATGATGTATTGCAGGTAGGTACTAGAGGAAGCAGTCTGGCAATGGTTCAAACCAAAAACATAATCACTTCTTTAAGAGATATAACAAATGAAGAAATTGATATAAAAATAATAAAGACTACAGGGGATAAAATAAAGGATTCTCAACTATACAATATAGATGTGAAGGGAATATTCACCAAAGAACTGGATAGAGCAGTGCTGGAGGAAGAGGTGGATTTTGCCGTGCACAGTTTAAAAGACCTCCCCAGCGAATTAAACGATGATCTGGATATTTTAGCTGTACCTCGCCGCGAATCGCCTAGAGATGCACTAATATCGCCATACAAATGGGATGATTTGCCTGATGAGGCTGTTTTTGGAACCAGTAGCCTACGAAGAGAGGCTTTTTGCAAGTATCATCAGAAAAATCTGGACATACAGCCTATTAGAGGTAACATAGAAACCCGCATAAGAAAGGTGGCAACTGGAGAATATCAGGCTACAGTTATGGCTGAAGCGGGTCTCAAAAGATTGGGCCTTAATGAGCACATTCAGCAAAGTTTTTCATTAGATTATATTACTCCTGCAGCTGGTCAGGGAGCACTGGCAGTTGTAGCACGTAAAGACACTAAAAAAAGGAAGTTATTAGGGGCTTTAACGCATAAAGCATCTTATAAGGAAGTTATGGCTGAAAAGAAAGTTCTAGAAGAGCTGGGGGTGGGTTGTCAATGGCCCCTGGGGGTATGTGCGAGGACCAGTGGTGATGAATTGGAACTTCAATCAATTTTACTATCTAAAGAAGGTGAACTAATCTCTAAACACAGGATTAAAGGTTCAATTAGCCAGGCTGAAAGTATTGGTCTAGAGGTTGCCAAACGCATGATGGAGGATTGCTAGTGAATAAAGTAAATGTGGGTGTTGTTGGTGTAGGGGCTATGGGCCACAACCATGTTCGAGTTTACACCAGACTAAAAAATGCCAACCTCCTGGCGGTTTCTGATCTTATGAAGGGAACCTTAGCAGAGGTTTCTAAAAAATATAACACTGTAGGGTTTGTTGATTATGATAACGTACTTAAAATGCCAGAAATAGATGCAGTAAGTGTTTGCGTCCCCACTACCTACCACTACGAGGTGGTAATGAGTGCCATAGAACAGGGAAAACACGTACTGGTGGAAAAACCCATTGCTTTCACTCTGAAAGAGGCCAAGGACATGGTCAGAGCTGCCAGAAAGGAAGGAGTAAAACTGGCAACTGGCCATGTGGAACGATTCAACCCAGCAGTTTTAGAGGCTAAAAAACTCTTAAGAGATAAATTAATTGGAGAAGTAGTTTCCGTATCTGCTAAAAGAGTTGGGCCATTCCCGCCCCGTATTAAAGATGTTGGAGTAACCATAGATCTGGCCATACATGAAGTAGATGTGATGGCATACTTAATGGACAGTCCTGTTTCCAAAGTATATGCTCACGTAGGCAGCAGACTCCAAAAATGTGAATACGAAGACCATGCCGAGATCATGATGGAATTCTACAACAACGCCATAGGCATGTTAGAGGTTAACTGGCTCACGCCCTATAAGAAAAGACAACTGGAAGTCACTGGAACAGATGGAATCATTTCCCTGGATTATATTGACCAGAATGTGGAGGTTTTTGGGAAAAACGCCAGAAAAGTCAGAGTACCTCACCACGAACCCCTTATGGAGGAGTTAGACTCATTCCTCGATGCAGTAATAATGGATGAAAAACCTAAAATCACTGGTGAAGATGGAATACATGCATTAAAAACCGTTCTGGCAGCTATGAAATCCGCTAAAGAGAAAATTCCAGTATCTATTGACATCGATTGAAGATTTTAAATTCTTATCTGGATTAATTAATATGCAAAAAGCTTTTAGTAAATGTGGAGGGGTATAATGAATCAGAAACTAATCGAAAAGGCTTTTGAACTCAGAAACAGGGGATTTACAACAGGAGAAATAGCTGACGAGCTAAATGTTTCTAAAGACACCGCAAGGTGGCTTATACTCCAGGGAACAGATAAAACCAAGGAACAATCTGAGGAAAAAGCACCTTTAGATTTTGCTATTAACTGGAAGAGTTTAGGTGGAAGTTCAACTAGAATGTCATATGTTTCGGCAGCTATGGCAGATATGGCACTTCAACATGGTGATGTAGAGGTAGTGGTGGGCATTACGGTTAGTGGAATACCTTTTGCCACCATGATGGCAGAAATACTAGATGCAGATATGGCCGTGTTCCATCCCATTAAACATCGCAAAGAAAAAGATGCTAAAGGGGCAGTAAGCAGTAATTTTGCCTCTGTTGAGGGAAAAAAATTGATCATTGTGGATGATGTTATAACCAGTGGAGGAACTATTGGAGAGGCTATAAAGGTATTCAAAAGTCTGGGAGCTGAACCACTAGCTGCGGTTGTCCTCATCGACAAGAAGGGATTACTGGAAGTGGAAAAAGTCCCTGTGGAATCGCTTATAAGGGTTAGTAGGCTGGGATAATCACTAAATCTGCTTATTTTCCAAATCTACTTTTTTTTATCCCATTTTCAATGAAGTAAATTAGAAAGATTATTCTTAATTTTTCCTTTTATTCATAACCAACAAAGCCCTAATCATACTCTGTACCTTAATATGGCTCCAAAACCACCAAATGCCCGTAATAGTTGCATTCCTTCCTCAGTTTCTGTGGATATAATTTCTACTTCTGAGCCAACTTCCTCAGCTAACTTAACGAAATCACCAATCACATCCTGGGAGGAAGAAGCTTTCATAGTTTCACTACAATTCTCACAGAGTATATTTTCAAATTCAGTTTCGTTTTTAATGGTTTTTTCCGCAACACTTCCACAAGAAGGACATTCGAAGGCATATCTCTTGGATTTGATATCTTCTGAGAGTAACAAAACTTCAACCGCACCATTAATCAGATTTTGTCTGACTTCGGCTTCACCATAAGATGCTAAACCATTTTCGTCAATCAATTCAGTTAGGAAACGTTGAACAAGTTTCTTCTCCTTCATAATGTCAATTTCGGTTAAAACATCCATGGACTTGTCTATAACCTCTCTTATTCCGAAATCACCAGTATAAGATGTGTCAACGGTAGTGATAATTTTTTGTTTGATTTCATGGTGAAGATAATCTCCATTAATGAAATCCTCTTTAGTATGGCCTGGCCCCCCAATTATAACTCCTTTCAAATCTTCAACTGCTAAAAAAGCTTCGTTTATATGTTCTCCAATCCTCTTAAGGAATTCATGAGCTGCTAGTTCAATCAATCGGTCGAAACGTCTTTGGGACTGTCCACCGGCTTTATGTTTTCCTGGAACTCCACTGGTGAGTGTTTTCACTATGTCCACCCGCTTACCTTTCATAATGGCGATAGTGGCCTCTTTACGGTCTATGACAGCTAATCCGTATATTTCTTTATCTTCAAGGATTTCTTCAAGGGGTTCCAGAAAGAACTGGGAATCACAGTGATACGTGTAGGTTTGAACGGGCTCTGGAGGTTCAAAAACATAGGTTTCCATTTTTTCTGTTCCAGGACCTCCCTTAGGAATCATCCCCACAAATAGAACCAGACCTCTTTCAGGAGGACGGGGGAAAAGTTTCATACGTTGCATTATAACTTCAATAGCAGATTGTACATTCTTTTTTGTTTGTTTACTCTTAATATTAGCACTCTGACTAAGTTCCTCTCTCATATGCTTTACTACATCACTGATCTGCTTATCTGGAGGTATATAAACCGATACTAACTCAGTACCTCTCCCTTTTTTTTCAGAGAGTTCTTTAAGAGTCCTTTTTACCTCGTAAAGCTCGGTTGATGATGGTTCTGACATTATATATCGCTCCTAAATGATAAAATATAAAAATATATTGAGAAATTTATCCAGAAGTTATTAGTTCATCCTGCAAATAATTTTACTTGGTTCTCAAATAATTTTTCTACAAAAAACTATGTAATTCGATTTTTTTTTAAAATTTTTATTTTATTTGTATTGTGTCTAAAGTCTATATTAATTTATTTGTAATATGTTTTGCACTCTAACTATCGGGAAAGCATAGGGATTAGAATTGTTTCCTAATAATTATGGTATTCTGAAATCTTTTCTACTATTTCCAAACAATATTATCCCATTGACGTCCCTTATCTGATTAAACTCATTATGGTGGGGTAATATGGAGAATATAACTGTATCATATCATTTTTTGGACTAATCATAACGATTAATAATATAAATTTATATCAAACTTTTAATCAATAACATCAATAGTGTTTAGGGAGGAATATGTCAGTTGAAAATAAAAATCAAGAAGTAATTCAAGATTCTGCGAATAAAAATAAGTTTAATTCCCGCTCATCTTATCCTGGAGAAAAAAGATGGGGAGATAGAAA
Organism: Methanobacterium sp.; assembly: GCA_020855015.1. GTDB lineage: Archaea > Methanobacteriota > Methanobacteria > Methanobacteriales > Methanobacteriaceae > Methanobacterium. Next base: position 12,292 of record JAHKLP010000019.1, on the reverse strand, counting down.
GGATGGTTGGGTATTAAAAAATTTAAGTTCATTTTCTAATCTTGTTCCCCATTTAATGACTTCAAGAAATTCTTCTGCCATTTATTTTAAAGAAAAAATTGATGTTACTGATTTTGTTATGTATGTAGAAGATAAAAATAATGAATTATCCAAAAATCCTCTTAAAACTCCTGAGGGGATTATTGATAAAATTACATATTTTAACCTTTTTTTAGCTGCTTTGGTGAGACTTTTCTCAGTAAAACCTCATCTAAACCGGTTTATTTCTGGGAGAAAATTTTATCAGAGAAAGAAAATTGAGATTGCTTTTGTAGCTAAAAAAGAATTTACAGAAGAAGGTGAAGAGACTACCATTAAAAAGTCCTTCAAAAGAGATGAAACTCTATGGTCGATAGTTTCCAAATTAAATAAAGGGATTAAAATAGTAAAAACAGAGGATGCGGATGATGCAACAGATATACTTAATTTATTTGCAAAGTTTCCTAAAATAATAGTTCATTTGGCAATAAGTTTTTTGGATTTTCTAGATTACATTGATAGATATCCTAAAGATATTTATAAGGAAGATCCAATGCATGCCAGCGTATTCGTAGCAAATCTGGGGAGTATAGGTCTTAGAAATGTTCCATATCATCATTTGTATGATAGGGGAACAACTTCTGTTTTTATTTGTTTAGGAGAAATTCACAAAGACAGAATCCATGATGAAAAAACAGGAAAATTAGTTGAAAGATATTTTGTTGAAATTTCTACAACTATAGATGAACGTATTAGTGATGGATTCTATTATATCAGGGCCATGAATGAATTTAAGGAAATTATAAATAACCCTAAAGCATTGGAAGAAAAATTAGAACGTTTTCCTATTGATGATGCCATATAAATAACTATTATAAAAATCAGGTTGTGTTTTATGAATATTTCACCTTTGATAATAGAGGCAGAAGACAAATTAAAATATAATCGCCCCTGGCTCAGATCTTATAATAAAAAAACTCCTGCAAATCTCGTCTACCCGAAAAAAACTATTTATGAAATGTTGGCAAGCTCAGCAAGCGAGAATGGTAATATTGTTGCATTAGAGTTTATGGGCACAAAAACTAAATTTAAAGACCTAATCTCTCAAGTTGATTATTGTGCTAGGGCATTAGTAGAAATGGGAGTTACTGAAAACGATGCAGTTACCATATGCATGCCTAACACTCCTCATGCAGTCATCATGTTTTATGCGGTCAATAAAGTAGGAGCTATTGCCAATATGATCCATCCCCTATCTGCTCCAAAGGAAATTGAGTTTTACATGAAACATGTCAACAGTAAATTTATTTTAATTGGTGATTTCTCATTCATGAACTTTCAGAAAGTTCAAGAACATCTGGACGTTGAGAAGGTAATAGTTGCCAAAATCAGCGACTTCTTGGGAAAAAGAATGACCATGGGCTTTTGGGCTCTTGAAGGTCGTAAAATTCCAAAAGTCAGATTTAATGACAATAAATTCCTCATTTCATGGAAAAAATTCATTGAAATTGGTAAAAAATCCCATAAAGTTATTAAAACTAAAATGAAACCTGCGGATGGTGCTGTGGTTCTATATACTGGTGGAACAACCGGAATCCAAAAAGGAGTTTTATTATCCAATGATAACTTTAATGCACTTGTTGTTCAGTGTTTAGCTCACTTAAATGATGAACGCCTGGGAAAAATCAAATAAGATAAAATAATGTGCATCCTTCCAGTTTTCCATGGCTTTGGACTTACTGTTTGTATTCATCTCCCTATTTGTGTAGGTGCTTGCTCTATTTTAGTCCCAAAATTTAATGCTACTATCTTCGCAGACCAGTTTGCAAAACACAAACCACAGTATATTGCAGGAGTTCCAACTTTGTATGAAGCATTACTTCGAAGTAAAAAAATGCAAAAATCCAACTTTAAAAGCCTAAAAGGCATTTTTGCAGGTGGAGACTCAGTTCCTATTGAATTGAAAAAACAATTCAATGAATTTATACAAAAAAGGGGCAGTATAGTTACCATGCAGGAAGGATATGGATTAACTGAAACTGTTACTGTCAGTTGTTTAATACCCAATACCACTGATAAACTGAGCAGTATGGGTGTTCCACTACCAGATATGCTATATAAGATAGTTAAGGTAGGTACAACTGAAGATCTTCCCCCTGGCGAAGATGGAGAAATATGTATCAGTGGACCTACAGTGATGTTGGAGTATTATAATAATCCTGAAGAAACTGATAAAGTGTTAAAAGTGCATCCTGATGGATTAAAATGGTGCCACACAGGTGATCTAGGTTACATGGATGAAGATGGATTTTTTTATTTCAAATCCCGGATTAAACGCATGATTAAAAGTTCCGGTTATTCTGTTTTCCCCAATCAAATCGAAGAGGTCATAAATAAACACGAAGCAGTCTCATTATCATGTGTTATTGGCGTTCCTGACAAATATCAAATAGAGAAAATTAAAGCATTCATAACATTAAAAGAGGGATACGTGGATTCAGATAAGATTAAAAATGAAATTATGGATCTATGTAATGAATATTTAGCTAAGTGGAGTGTTCCAAGGGAAATAGAGATTAGAAAGGAATTACCCACAACACTCATCGGCAAAGTTGATTGGCTGAAGCTAAAAAATGAATATGCTGGAGTAAAATCAGCTTTTTAAAGGTTCAAATTTACTAAAGAATTTATTTAGGTTGGGGAACGAGAAACTCGGCCACACCGTATCCTTCTTTGCCATCCCAAAGATATTTTGAAATTGTTTCTATTAGAATCATTCTACCATCAACTGGGATCATCCCAAATCTGATAACTTCACCTTCTACTTCATATCTGGAACCTTTTTTATCAAATAAGGCCATAGAGAAGGTTGATGGAATTCCTTTATTAAATTTTACATCTATGTTAGATTTTATAAGTGGTATGTTAACTGAACCGGTATATAAATATCCTGCATCAACATCCCCTTCATCAACAGAAAGTTTCGTTATGTTGAAAGCCTCATCATGAGAAAACGCAGAGTTAATCCACATCCACATCTTGGGAGATCCCCATTCCCGCACACCACGACTCAAATCCCTTTCACCCAGAGCATCAATTTCAAATACATCCTCATCAATTTCAATTACACCCACAGCTTTCCCAAACTGTTCATAATGCTCTGATGCAACATTTTTGGACATATTTGTCTGTTTTTCATCAACACAATCTACATAATCCATCAAGGGGTTCAGAGCTTCCCAGGTCACATCCATTTTAACCCTTAATTTCTGAGGAACTTCAGCAAGGGGATCAAAGATGGACCCATTAAATTTAAGTTTCCATTTCCCAGATTCGATCTCATCATATTTTAAACCAGCAATATTCAATGGTTCATTATCACAAGGAGCATCTAACTTAATTCCAGCTATATGTTGTGAAGTCATCAAAAAAAAGAACATCGATTTTTCGTTTTTATTAACCTTGTTACCTATACGCATAAAAGCTGTTAAATCATTATTTCTGTCATGGAAATTGAAATAATAGCTTTCATTCCATTCTTCATGTTGTTTCAGACTTTTTAGATTAACATTCATAATAATCCCTTACAAAATTCATCATATCATTTTTCCTTTTTAAACACAACTCCTTCATTACCATCCACCACTAACTCTTCCCCAGTCTTAAAGATTGAAGTTGCTCCTTTAACAGCAGTTACTGCCGGAATCCTGTATTCACGGGAAATCACAGCACCATGGGATAATATTCCCCCAGTTTCTGTGACAAGACCGCCTATCTTAGAGAACACTGCAGTCCAAGCAGGGTCTGTGTTACTGGTTATCAAGATTTCATTCTCTTTTAAGTGTGATAATTCTCCAATAGATTCAACAACTCTAGCCACGCCACTAAATGTCCCTGGACTTGCTGCTGCGCCATAAATTGCATTTTTATCATATTCCATCACAGTATCATCAAATTCAATCCCGTTTCTGATAAATTTTGGTGGAAGTGAAGATTTATATCGATGAAACTCTTTTTTCCTCTCAGAAATCTTATTTCTATACTCAATTGAATTGTTTCCATCTATTTCTTTTATTGAATTAAAAAAACGCATCAATTCTTTTTCATAAAGGAAGAAAACATCATCTAATTCGTCAATAATATTATATTTATATAATCTCCTTCCCATCTCACGTAACATCAGTCTCTGACGGAAAAGCAAGTGATCCAAGTAAAATCGCTGATTTTCTCTGAAGGTTAGATAAGTCTGAGCCAGACCAAGGACAATTTTGAATATTTTTTCTTTGAAAAATCCGCCCATCTGTTTTTTTATTCTGCTTGAAACTTCTTTTTCAATTTTAAGTCTATTTTCACGACTCTCAAATTCTTTTTTTCTCAAGTCTAAATCGGAAGAGGACAATAATTTAACAACACTCAATACGTACGCTTTGTCTTCTCTCCAGCGGGGATATAAAATCTCGCGCGTATTTGATCTATGCCCATAATCAGTTATGAACAAATCAAAAGCTTTTTTAAAATTATGATTGGAATCAATTAACCTATCAACTTCGGATTCAGTTATTGAACTGTTATAATTAACAGAATCCATTTTTGAAAATAAAATATTATCTTCTCTCAGGATTTTAGCCAGATCAGAAAGTCTGATATTCATTTGCACGGTTTTATTATCGTCTAATCCTGAAATTAGGCCAGCGTAGAGGGATCCATCCTTATCATCCAGCCATTTTAAGAGCCAATTCTTTATCATCAGGTTGGTGGCAATGGAATGAGAAACCATCCCATATCTTATAAGTTGATAATGTTTGATTCCTGATTTTTCAATATCATCATACAGTGATAGGAGTTCCCTGTCACTTAATGATCCTAAATCAGTTTCATCGAATGATTCACATTTTTCCATGAATCCTTTGGCCCATTTCCGGTAAGCCTTATCTGTTCGGTTCATCATACCATCCGGGTCTCGAATGGCCACTAAAATCTGTGAAAGCAATGTTTTATGTAATATGGATGGATATTGAGATATTCTTTCCTGATCTTCCAGGGGGAAATAGTTCAACAATTCCTGTGACCTTGCAAATTTCGGGTAATATGAGAAAGCTTTTTCTAAAACCCAACTATTGAAGTAAACCCTTGATTTATGAAGTTTTAACAGTTTTGAGTCAGTTATCTCGCTATAGCCCATTATTCGGGCACCTTCATGATTAACATAATCCGTGAGCATTTTACCCATAACATCATAGAAGAGAGGAGTTGTTGCATCTGCCCAGTACTCATCACCATAAGCTCTGGTCCATAAAATGTCATCTTTCTCTCTTTCATCGGTTAAAGTGGTCACAGGTCTCGATTGGAGGATGTAAATATTCGAAATGCTGATCTCATCAAATTTTTGATCCTCTTTATCGCATTCTATGGCCCATTCAATATCCTGAGCTCCATCAAAATATTTTTCAAGTTCTAATCCCATTTTGAATAATTCTTTAAGAAGGGCATGATTTAGGCTTGGTCTTTTCCTATCTTCTTCATTAATCGTGACCAGAGTGTTGGCATCATCTTTACGAAAATATCCTTTCTTTTTTGTTTTAATTGTTTTTTCGATTATGTTCCCCTCTCGGTTTAGAACAAATATGTCTGGAGTCACTAGTCCTGAGGCTATAGCTTCACCAAGACCCCATGTGGACTCAATTACAATCTCATTGCTTCCATTAACTGGGTTAGCAGTGAAGGTAACTCCGCTGATATCAGCGTCCACCATTTTCTGGACAATTACCGCTATTCCTGTAGCTGCTAATTCGCTGTCTAAATGTCCTATGGAGGAATCATGCCTGTATTTCACAGCATGACTATTCCAGTAGGATGCCCAACATTTTATGATGTTTTCAAGGATATTTTCTTTTTTAATATTAAGAAAACTGTCAAGTTGCCCTGCAAAACTGGCATCCTCAAGATCTTCGGCCACTGCTGATGATCTCACAGCATAATATCCATCAGGAAGGTTTTCTATTCTCCCTGAAATATCTAAAAAAAGGTTTCGAGGTAGTTCTTCGGATGTTATTATGTTACGAATGGAAGAACATCCACTTGAAATAGACTTATCATTGTTAAAATCAATGGAATTAAGAATTTTGGATATTCTCTTTTTCAATTCTTTTTTAATAAAAAAATCATATGCATCTACAGAAACAACAAAAGCTGGTGGAATATTAAAACCAGCAGAAATCATTTTGCCTAGATTATTTGCTTTACCTCCAATTTTTTCCAGGGATAAGTCTTTTCCATCAAGATATATCGTATATTCTCTCCCATCTGCCATATTATCATTACCCACATTCATAATCAGCGTATTGATATGTATTATATTTACAAAATCAGTTTAATTTTGTATTTGTTTTTGAATAAGTAGAATATAAAACAGTATGATGATTTTTTTAAAATTATATATTATATCAGACTTACATTAAATTTGGTGATGAGATGCGAATAGTGATCACAATTGGTGGATCAATAATAATCAAAGACCATAATTACAAAAAATTTCAGGATTATGCTACAGTTTTAGGGGATATGGCAGCAGAACACCAGATCATGGTGGTTGTGGGGGGAGGTAGAACTGCAAGGGACTACATTGGCATAGCCAGAGATCTGGGAGCCTCAGAAGCCCTTTGTGATGATATTGGTATTGAGGTAACACGACTTAACGCACGTCTACTCATAACAGCCCTGGGAGGAGATGCTTACCCAAAAGTACCCCAAAACTTCAGTCAAGCTCTTGAGTTTTCCACATCAGGTAAAATTGTAGTTATGGGTGGAACAGAACCGGCACACAGTACTGACGCCGTGGGGAGTATTCTGGCCGAATTTGTAGGTGCGGAATTGCTGTTAAATGCCACATCGGTAGATGGATTATATGATAAAGATCCCAATAAATATCCAGATGCTCAAATGATAGAAGAAATTACACCTCACGATATGATGGAGATGTTGTCTGATAAGGAGATGAAGGCAGGTACTTATGAGTTCCTGGATAAAACTGCTATACAAATTATAGGTCGTTCCAGGATAAAAACAGTTATATTAAATGGTGAACACCCAGAAAACTTGGAAAAAGCCATGAATAAAAAAATCGGCACCTTAATTATTCCAAATCCATAATTACTTATTTGATTCCATTTTATGATTCTAAAAATAAAAATTGGGATTATATTTAAATTAAGCAGAATATGGTCCAAAAAAATATAAAAAGAGGTAATTTTAATGATCGAACAGCACAAACACTGTCCTATGTGTGGGACACCTATACCCCTGAGTGAGAAGTTTTGTTCTCCTAAATGTGAAGAAACAGCCCGTTTAAATCAGCAGAAAGTTCAGAAAACCCGGAAAATGTTATACATACTTTTTGCGGTGTTCTTACTGGTCTGGCTATTTTTCATGGTAAGGGACAAAATCGGATTATAAGATTTAACCCCAATACTACTATTTTTTTTATTTCATTCTCGAATATTGAGTATTCCAAATATAAGCAACCCGATTCCAATTACTAATCCTAAAATTTTAGGGTCTATATTGTAATAGCCAATTATTATAAAGAGAAATCCAAATACTAAGCCGAATATTCCTGCATATATTTTAATTTCCTGTTTTTCTCCGACAAATAGGGCTATGAATCCATTAACAAGGAGTAATCCCCCGGTTATCATATATGCCCAGAAACCTAAGTTAATTATCCATGATGCATTGAACAGGAATATTAAACCCATTATAACTCCCACTAATCCCACTAATAATGGGAATAACCATAGATCATTGGAAGTTCTTTCACTGAATCCTAAAATAACTAACCAAACTCCCATTCCCAATATTAAAACTCCAGAAATTAGTCCTATAGTGGCTAACCCCACTACTGGTGCGGCAATCATAATAACAGCTACAATTATTGCAATAATCCCCACTATCATGTTTTTCATTGAAACAACCTCAGAATGATGTTAAATAATAGGCCTATTTTGAGCCATAGTCATTGAATTATTTTTGATTTAATTGAATCCAGTTGAATAATGATTAATGAATCGATTTTTTTATCATCTTTTCAGATGGAATTTCATCCTATGGCTACACTTAATATTCTTGTTTTTCGATTATAATAAATTTGATGTTTATTAGAGGATTATGGTAAATAATAATGTTAAACCACTTAGCTCAAATACTATAAAAGATAAAAAAATATCTAGATTAAAGATAGATTACTCCGGAGGTTTTTTCATGCTTATTTTAACCACCCCTACAATAGAGGGAAAGAAGATTAATGAATATTATGGTTTAGTAACTGGTGAGTCTCTGTTGGGGGCAAATGTTTACAAAGATCTGTTCTCTGGAGTCAGAGACGTGGTGGGGGGTAGAACTTCTGCCTATGAAGAAGAGCTTAAAAAGGCTAGAGAAGTAGCTTTGAATAGTATGAAAGATAAAGCTGCCAATAAGGGGGCTAACGCGGTAATTGGTACGCGTGTAGCCTATCATAACTTAGGGGGGACAATGGGTAACACAATAATGGTTACAGTATTCGGAACTGCAATTTCTTATCAAGAATAAATATTCAATCTTTTTTGGCCACGAAAGGAATTGGAATGGGATTATATTGTTAGCAGCTGTAAAATACTATTTAATAGAAAAAAGGTGGGCTATCGTAGCCATCTTGATAGGTACAGGGGTAGGTTTTTTATCTGCTCTAATCTGTGTAAGATGGCATTTAGTAATTTTTGGTTTTAATATAGCCTTTATAATATCACCACTAATCGCAGGATTTGTTGAAACAATAATAGCCCGTCGAATGTATGGTAGAAGTACAGGAGCTATCAGTGCACTGTTAATATTTATAATAATTAATGCATATGCTTGGCTTTTTCCCAAAGATCCCATTGTTTTGAATTTCTTCACTTTGGGTGGTCTGGCATTGATGATTCAGGCAGCATTTCCCATTCTAATAAATTATGTCCTATTTGTGGTTTTTTTAGGCATTTTAACGTATATTATTGGATATTTAGGTAATTTACTCTCGAAAGCTATTGATAAAATTAGTAAAAGAACTCCTGAATCTGATGTTGAAGAGATTCCTGAATACCCAGTAGAAAATTTAATAGATAATTTAGAGGTTCCTATTGTGTCTATTCCCCATATGGATGGGGGTAAGATTACTAAACATATTGGTTTGGTAATTGGGGAGGCAATAGTCAAGGAAAACTCTGAAGGGATTTCCAAACTCACTAAGAAGCTCCAATTAGATGAGATGAATCTGGATGAAGCTAGAAACACAGCTATAGTTCGAATGTTGGAAAATGCCCATATAATCGGCGCTAATACTGTAATTGAGGTTTTAGTTGACTATAATTCTGTTGGAGGATTAAAAGGCGATGCTATTATTGTAACCGCTACTGGAACTGCTGTAATTTATGAATAAATTTTATGAAATACAATTATATTATAAAAATTGTAGATAGAAAGTTCTAATTTTATTTTACTAGATTGGGTTTGATTGAATTATATTTTTCTATTCAATCTCCTTAGAGCTATTTTTTTAAACCAACTCAAAAATCCTGGTAAAAATTACATTAATTACTTTTCACTATTAATTCAATGGGGATAGAGGGGGGATCATGTGAAGTATAATGTCAATTTTCTTATGGGATGTTGATTAGGTGACTCCGATGCATCATCGATCTGGTAGGGACATTAGTAAACCCTCAAAATATCATAGATAAATATGGATATATGGGGCCAAACATTCAACTCTATTTTGATAATTGAATCATCAAAATAAATCCGTTACTGTCACCCCTACACATCCTGATGCTTCACCAAATTGGACTCAAAATGCATAAATCGATTCATATGAACTTTTCCACGCCGTCCACATATTAATTTCTTCAAATCAGCTAGTCACCATTAGGGCGTTATTTTACTGAACCATTAAAAAAACAAGAATTAATTGTTTATGATAAAATGCAGATTCAACATTGCCTAGATAAGGGGTTTTGTATTATAAATTTCTTATTTAAGTCTTTAATAGGTATATTTCTTTAAATAGGTTTTATAATAGCTCTGATTTGTAAATTTTCCCATTTTTTATCACAATCAAAAAAAATATAGATAAGAAAATAAAAATATTAATAAAGAGCTATACAGGTCAATTAAGATTATATTTGGGGTGAAATAATGTTAAACGAAAAAACTAATGGTCTTTTAATAATGATCCTGGCCATTGTTCTTGCGATATTGATTATAGCAGTTCCTAACTGGGTATACTGGATTTACTGGATAGCAGTAGCCCTAATATTGGCATATGGTCTTTATCTCTACTTTGTCAAATCTTAAATGTTTTGACAAAATTTTACTCTTTTAAGAAGCCCAATTATCTTTAAATAAAATAGGATAGGTTATGAATTGCCTATCCCTTTTTCTGGTAAAGGTATATTCCATATATAATCAGTATTACAACAGCAAGCCAGTAAGTATACATTAAAAATGTGGGCATAGCAAAGTAGATTATAGCCAGTAGGACACCTAAAGCCAACATTACTATTCCATTTATTTTGTTATTCATCGTTTCCCTCCAATACATCTTAAATTCTTAATTATATTATGTTTGCCCATTTAATATTTTTATAGGTTAATTTACAAGACATTTTTTTTCAGATATTTAAGATTTACCATATTTCATAATTTAATGATTCATTAATGACAATTAACATTAACCATAGCGTAAAGCTTCAACAGCGTCTATATTTGATGTAAACCATGCTGGATACATTCCTAAGATGAGGCTTAGGAGGGTGGTTATAAAGATGGTGCCTGGTATTAACCAGAAGGGAAGGATGAATGTAAACAATCCAGGATCTAAAAATGTAGAAATAGCCCATATACTAATTGATCCGATTATAACGCCAATAATAGAACCAATAAATCCTAATATTCCTGCTTCAAGGGTACATGTCAGAAGTATTTGTTTTTGAGTAAATCCCATCGATTTGAGAATACCTATTTCTCGTGTTCTTTCCGATAGGTTGAAGCCCATGGTATTCATAATCCCCATAACACCAACTAATAATGCGACACTGGCCAAACCATCAAGAACATATACTAAATTTATAAAAAAATCTTCTAAGCGAATAAAAAGTTGATTTTCTGTGATTTGACTCCCAAAAACTGAATTTAAATAGTTCACGGTCGAAGTTACAATATTGGTTTGGTTATCGGTGTTAGTATCTTGGTTTGGCTGGGAGCTAGTTAATATTTTCCCGTTGGATGTCCCTGACTTTTCAATGAAACTGTTTATTCCCAAACCAGAGCTTACAAGAATGAAAAGAATTATAACTCCCAGGGAGATTCTTAAAATAGTGGAAAGGTTTCTTAATTTGTTTCGTCGTATGTTTTTTAAGGATAAGGTGTATATTCCCATTTAGCATCAGCTCAACATTAAAATATCACTACACCCATTATTCAAAACTTTAACTTGTTTATTTTATTAATTAAAATCTTATCTTGAACATTAACTGGTGCTTTCTTTGGACTTGAACTTCTCTTTTCTATAAACTTTGTAGGCTGCATACGTGATTCCCAGTATCAATGGCCCAATAAAAAGCCCGGGAATGCCCATTGTTACCGCACCATAAATAAATCCTAATAAAAATACCAGTGGATGGATTTTAGAGTATTGAGCTGCGATTCTGGGCCTAATATAAAAGTCTGTGCCTGTTTCAATAATCCAACCTAATATAAAAACCAATACACCCTGCAAAGTGTTACCAATAAGAATACTGTAAATTCCAATGATTCCATAAACAATCCATGGGCCAATAATGGGTATAAACATTGCTATACCACTTATAATCGCTAATAACAGTGCGTATGGATATCCGAGGAAATAATACACGATTCCGGAGAGTACTCCCAGGATTACTGCAGGGATGACATTGCCCACAATAATACTTTTTAAAACATCATCAGCACCATCAAATATCTGTTGGTAGAAATCCTTATCCTTATCTGGAATGATGTCTTTTATGTATTTAATTACTTTATCTCCATCTCTTGCAAAATAGAAGATTGAAAAAATTAATATCAAAACCTGGGCTGCGATTGCTGGTAATGAACTTAGTATGGCAACTAATAACGTGGCAACATATGAAATAAATTGGGTAATTCCTGATCTTATTGTATCGGCGAGACTTTGAGACATGTTGTTGGGAAGATTAAGACTATGCACGGCATCATTTATTTGTGTCAT
>JAHKLP010000093.1 GCA_020855015.1 Methanobacterium sp. | reverse complement strand
GTGGTAAACCCTGCCCCCCCATTGTGGTGGGTGTTGGAATTGGTGGGTCATCGGACATGGCACTGAAACTTGCCAAAAAAGCACTGCTCCGCCAGGTGGGTGTTAATCATTCGGAAAAACGGGTTTCTAACTTGGAAATGGATATCTTGGAGATGGTTAACTCCACAGGCATCGGCCCCATGGGGATGGGTGGTAAAACAACTGCCCTGGATGTTAAAATAGAATATGCTGATACTCACACTGCCGGACTTCCCATTGGAGTTTGTATCCAGTGTTGGGCTGCTAGAAGAGCTACAGGCGTCCTGAAGCCCTAAAATCCTATGATTATTTATCTTTTTAATTGGATGGTACAAAATAAGACTAAATAAAAGTTTATACTATTTACTAAATTTTTTAAGAACGAAAAATAACATTAGAAACTGACCATAAATTCTATATAATAAAAAAGAGTGAAATTAGGGTTTGATCGCCCTAAATCATCTTGCCATTTGTATGATCCCTTTTCTCACAGGTTATCATGAAGATTGTCCGGTCTCCTATGTTTTCCGCACGATCTGCGATTCTTTCAAGGAAACGTGCCAGGAATAAGAGATAGATCAGGTATGATATTGACTCCTTATCCTGAAACATACTTTTCGTTATGGCCTTGAGGGCGTGATCGAATAGATCATCTACCTTATCATCGTCTCTGTGAAGTTCCCGGGCTACATTCATATTTTTTGCTAAAAAAGCAGCCAGACTCTTACTCACCATACCATCCACAATATCTGCCATACGCTGCAGGTCAAACATTGGCTTTTCAGGAATTTCTTCATCCTTTACATGACGTGCGACTTCGGCAATATTTGCAGCTAGACCTGTGATCCGTTTCAAGTGAGCTGAAACTTTGATACTTGCTTCTATAAATCTTAAATCTCCCGCAACTGGTTGTTCAGCGGCAATAATGCTCATGGCATCGTGTTCTATTTGGTAGCCCATCTCATGGACCTTTTTATTAGTTTCAAGAACATTCTTTACTAATTCTGCATCATATTCAATGAACGTGCTGAAAGCTTCCCTGTACGCCTTAAGGGTAGCTTGACCCATCTTATCCACTTCGTCTTTTAGTTCATCCAGTTTTTTCTGAAACCGAATCCTGGGATATCTTCTGTCCATTTTTTTCCCTCGATTAATTTTATAAACTTAATTATGTTAAAAAATTTCTATCCAAACCTACCTGTGATATAATCCTCAGTTCTTTTATCTTCTGGTTCAATGAAAATTTTATCAGTGAGACCACTTTCTACAATCTCCCCATGGAGGAAGAAAGCAGTATGTTTGGACACACGTGTTGCCTGCTGCATGTTATGGGTTACAATAATAATTGTGAAGTCATTTTTTAATTTGTGGATAAGATCCTCTATTTTAGTTGTGGATATTGGATCTAGAGCTGAACATGGCTCATCCATTAAAATAACTTCAGGTTCCACAGCTATAGTACGTGCTATGCACAGTCGCTGTTGTTGACCTCCAGAAAGCCCCATGGCAGATTTTTCCAGTATATTCTCCACTTCATCCCATAATGCTGCTGCTTTCAGGCTTTCTTCAACCTTTTGTGCTAATATATCTTTGTCGTTGATTCCGTGTACTCGCAAACCGTATGCAACATTGTCAAATATGGATTTAGGGAAAGGGTTGGGTTTTTGAAATACCATTCCCACTTTTTTCCTCAAGTCTACCACATCAACTTTAGGATTGTATATGTCTCCACCATCAAGTAGCACTGTTCCATCCATTTTGAAGGTACTTATCAAGTCATTCATTCGGTTTAGAGTTCGGATAAATGTTGATTTTCCACAACCTGAAGGTCCTATTAGGGAAGTTACTGCGTTTTTGGGAATTTTTAGACTAACATCTTTTAGGATGTGTAATTCATCAAAGTAAACATTTAGATTTTCTACTTCTATTCTGTATTCCATTTATTATCGCCCCATCATCTTCTTACGATAATTATCAACCAGTGTATTGGTAACTACTGTAATTATTAGAATCATGATCACCAGGACAGTTGCAGTGCCCCATGCATTTTCCATAGATAAACCTTCAGTGGCTAAAATGTAAAGATGCAGGGGTAATGGTCTTGCTGCATCCATCAGGGATGTTGGTATCATCAAAGCTGCACCAACTGTGTATAAAACTGCCGCTGCCTCTGCAATGGCTCTACCCATGCCCAAAATCACTCCAGTAGTTATGCCTGGGAGTGATGCAGGTATTACTACTTTGTAAATGGTTTGCCATTTAGTAGCACCCAGTGCGAGGCTTCCTTCAGCATAAGATTTGTTAATTGATTCTATCGACACTTCAGAAGCAGAGAGTATGGTGGGTAACGCCATTAAAGCCAGGGTCAGCCCACCAGATAAAACACTCCATCCTATTTCCAGGTAAATTACAAAGAACGCCAATCCGAATAATCCGAATATTATGGATGGGATTGATGCCAGTGTTTCTGATCCGAAACGGATTAGTTTTACTAAGGTGTTCTCTCCAGCATATTCTGATAGGTAAACTGCAGCACCTACACCCAGTGGTGTGGCTACTAAGACTGCAATTAGAGTCACATATATGCTGGACATTATGAATGGGAAAATTCCACCAGATCGACCTGAATCAACAGGATCTCCCAAGAGAAACTCCAGATTCACTACTGGCATGCCCTTGAAAAGCACGTAACCAATTATAATCAGCAAAATGGCGAGGGTAATAAGTCCGGAAGCCCAAAATACCCCATTCATTATTTTTTGGACTATTCTAGGAGGTATGAACCTATGCAATTTTAGTTACCTCCTTTTTTGGGCTGTTTTTTACATGATATTTTTCTTCAGCTCTTGTGGTAATTGCATTGAAAAATTCAGGGAGGTGTGAGAATAATTTCATAAATAACCACCTCCTATTGTAACCTTTTTCTTATAATGGAAGTAGTTGGCAATGACCAGCAACACTATGATCATAAAGACCAGGATGATCCCGGTGGCAAATAGTGCATTGTAATGGACTCCAGTTGCGTAACCCATTTCAATGGCTATATTAGATGTTAACGCCCTTACTGGGTCAAATATTGAGTTGGGTATCTGGACCACGTTACCGGCAACCATTATTATGGCCAGGGTTTCTCCAATAGCCCGACCCATACCCAGAATAATAGAGGTAATAATACCTGGAATTGCTGCCGGGAATATAACATTTTTAATAGTCTGCCAATGGGTTGCCCCCAGAGCTAGAGACGCTTCTTTGTATTCTTGGGGGATGGATCTCAGAGCATCCTCAGATACACTTACAATTATAGGTAGGATCATGACCGTTAGAATTACGGATGCTGTGAACATGCTGAAACCTGTTCCTCCGAACTGTGTTCTCATGAATGGCACCAACAGGACTAAGCCAAAAAATCCGTATACTACAGAAGGGATGCCTGAAAGGGTCTGGATTGTGGGGTTGAGTATTTTGCGCATGTTAGCTGGTGCTATTTCTGCCAGAAATATTGCACATAGTACCCCCAAGGGGACTGCCATTAAAAGTGAAAGGGCGGTGATTCCCAGGGATCCGATAATCATTGGAAATATGCCATATTTCCCATCAGTTGGCGCCCAGTCCATTCCAAATAAGAAGTTGAAGACCCCTGCGCTCTGTAATGCTGGGATTCCCTCCCTGAATATGAAGATGATTATGAGGGCGATGATAATTATTGATGATATGGCTGTTAACAATAGCCCTTTTTCTATAAAATACTCTTCATCCCATTTAGACATGATGTGACTCCTTTATTTCATGAATAATTATATTGATATTTTATCATTGCAGATTAGATGAGATATCGTGCCGAGTTTGGATATGCTGATGTTTTTAATTGTTTAATTTCCTTAATTTCATTTAATAAACTACGTTATTATGGGAACAATTTTTTCTTCTTTCACAATATCCTGTCCTTCAGGACTTAAACACCATTCTATGAACTTTTTAACCTCTCCTTCAGGCTTTCCATTAGTAACAAACAGAAATGGTCTTTGCAGTAAATATGAATTATCGGTTATTGTTTCCAGCGAGGGTGTGATTCCGTCAATTTTTAATGCCTTAACATCAGGTGTCATGTGGGCGAGAGATATGTATCCAATGGCATTTGGGTCCTGTTTCACAGCTAATTTAATTGATTCTGTGGATGTTTGAACCACAGCATCAGATTTTACCTCAGTTTTATCCATGACCAGGTCTTCAAAGGCTTTTCGTGTCCCGGAACCATCTTCTCGGATTACCAGATTTATTTTGGCATCAGGACCCCCTACTTCTTTCCAGTTGGTGATTTTGCCTGAGAATATGTCTTTCAGTTGACTTTTAGTTAGGTCATCTACTGAGTTATCAACACTCACTGCCACTACAATACCTTCCTTTCCTATAGTATAATTAGTCAAACCCGGGTTTTCAGATTGATCTAAAGCCTTTGAACTTGTTCCTATGGCGATTATGTCTTGAGAAACACTCCTTATTCCCAGGCCAGAACCTCCCCCCATTACATCAATTCTTACATCAGGATGTTCTTGCATGTATTTCTCTGCAAGTTTCTCGGCAACTGGTTGTACTGATGTTGACCCTGCAATTACTATCCTTTCATAGTCTGTTCCAGTTCCAAATGTTAGCACAGCAATGACAATTATTAGTATAATCAGTAAACCCATCCAATATTTCAGGTCCATTAACTCACCCTTAGTAGTGATACCATTAGAAAGATAATTCTAACTAACAGTATTTATAATTATAGAGTGATTAATGGTCTGCTGATTCTTGATATCCTAAAAAGTTTTATACCTTTGTAAAATTCCCGTAAGCCATTTGCGCCAAATAATTAATGGATTTGGCAGTAATAAAACCACCATTTCCATATTTTTAACTAACTTTTTTACCAGTTGGCACCACTTTTTCAGACTTCAAAATTTCCTGACCTTCTGGTCCGTTAGCCCAATCAATGAATGCTTTTACTGCGCCAGTAGGTTCACCTTTAACCAGGAAAATGAATGGCCTCTGTATTTTGTAGGTTCCGTCCAGTATGGTTTCTACAGTAGGTGCGACATTATCTACTTTCAGGGCTTTGGAATCTTTCACTGCGGCATATGATATGAATCCTATGGCGTTAGGATCCTGAGCCACGGCTTGCTGTACAGCTTCGGTGGAACTCTGGACTATGGCTTCTTTAACAAATTTGGCGTCTTTACTGCCTAAGACCATTTCCAGAATAGCATCACGAGTACCTGAACCTTCTTCACGTACAATGACGTTTATTTCACCGTCAGATCCGCCTACTTCATTCCAGTTAGTAATTTCACCAGAGAAAATTCCTTTAATCTGTTCTAAGGTTAGTCCACTAACTTTATTTTCTTTGTTAACAACAATGGCAATTCCATCTTTACCTAATTCCCATTGAGTTAAACCCTTGGATTCTTCATCTTTCAAATTCTTGGAAGTTGTGCCAATATCTGCTGTTCCATCCTGAACACTCTTGATACCTACAGAGGAACCCCCACCTTGAACTGTGATCTTCACATCAGGATTCTTCTTCATGTATTCTGTGGCTAGAGCCTCAGCTGCAGGTTGCACAGATGTAGAACCAACAATGGTTATCTTCTCCTGCCCATCTCCGCCTCCACCGAGGACGAGATAAGCACCAACTATTACGATTAGAACTACTATTATTCCGATTATGTACTTGGTGTCCATAATATCACCTCACCCATTACTAACTTCTGAAACTATATAAAGCTTACTATTTGTGTACTAAATGACCTATTTGGTGAACTAATATTGTCTTGGAAATAATCATAAACAATTAAATGACACATTTTATGAACTAAACCTTGCTAAAAGCTATTAGAATGGTATGAAATTCACGCTAGAATGAACAACGAAAGATTATAAATTCCTCCGGAAACGCTCCGGAGTGGTAGTTCTTGGAATGTTACGATAAAATTCGCCAGCAGTATCTATTATCTCTATAGATATATCCCCAATTCTTTCAAATGCTTTCACAACACGAGATAATGAAAGATAGTAATTGGATCGATCCTTATCCATAATATCATCATCAGCCATCTGGGTGGCAATATTGTTTAAGGCCTTTTTCTGCAGTTCATGGATCTTTTCTTCATAATCCATAACATTATCTTTAAGCTCCAGACGTTCATCTAAAAATGCTTCCACTGATTGATTCACCATTTTACGTGAAGTATTGTACATGGATTTTAGGGTTTCCATCATTTCTTCATCAATGGGATCTAATTCCTTTAGGGCAAAGTTAGCAATATGACATGTGTGATCAGCAATACGTTCTAGATCGTAACCGACCTCTCCCAATACCATGGTTTTACTGAATTCTGAATAAGGATTGATGGATATAACGGTCTCCACAGATGATCTGATTTTTTCATGCATGTTATTGGATATATAATCTAGTTTAAGGGCCTCATCAGCCATTTGCGAATCATGATTTAAGAGAGATTCAAATGACATGTCAAACTGGCGACAGACGTGTTTGGCCATGTCCCTGAGCATGTCCTTAATCAGGAAAGTGCCCGCATGTTCTCGGGAAGTTTTTTCCTCATCAAACATCTCTGAAAACTCATCAAACTTCTTAAGATCAAGAATATACGCCCTACGAACAACTCCTTCTTTTATTAAAGGTTGTAATAGTTTAGTAACATATCGCCGGGTTAAGCCCAGTTTATCTGCAATCTCATCCTGCGTTGCAGGGTTGTCATAAAGTATTACTTCCAATACAGCCTTAAGAGTGCTATTTTTTGCCCGGTTAGTCATTTTATCATTGCCTAAAACATTATAAATATTGATTAATCTTGTTTTTCGTCTTTTTTCATCAAGTTGTCTTCAAAATCCTTACTTTGATCTTCTTCACTTTTAAGAGGCATTGAATCCTGAATTATGGAAACAATAACATACAAAAGAACGGCTATAAGCACAATGGAAATTAATTCATTGAATTGTTGGAATACGGGTAAGTATAAGTTTACTAAAGAAGATTGGTAATCCACGAATCCTGCCATTAACTTCACCAGACCCACTGCCAACACCATAAGACCATACTTGGGAGATATCCTGTCTGGTTCAAGGAGGGGATAAACACCCATAACCAGTAGTCCAACACCAATAGTCCGGAAAAGGTTCCATCCAGTTACTGTTTCCAGAGATTGGAATATCGCACCAAAAGTATGATAAAATGATGAAAACAAATATAGAATTTCAATGCCCAGAATTATGATTAATGGAAAAACGTAGAATACACTACTTTCAACTTTCTCTGTTCTCAAACTATCCACACTATCAATGGGTTTGCGGAAGAAATGGTTCATCAACTGGTAAAGCATAGAACCAATTACAGCACCAATCACAGTCCCAGCTACCCCTAATTGGGATGTGGTAAAGGCAACAATCCCGGAAATAACACCAGCCATGACTATATCTAAAACCTTTGACATTTTACATCACTCAAATGAAAATTAATAGTAAAATTACAATGTACCCCTATTTTCATCAAACCTTCAAATTAAATCTGTAACAATAAAAAAATATCTGAAAATCTGATTATATTCAAATATTGATAAATTTTGGTTTATATAGTTTCGTAAGTTTAAACCCAGAACTAACCGATCTGATTAACATTTTAAGTCTATTGCTCTTTTTGATAAACTTGAAAGAAAGAAAATATTTAAAAAAAAGATCACAATTTGTGAAAAAGTTTTCTCAAATAGATGTAATTATACCTTCCCCATAGAGTTATGGCGGGCAGAACATACAACATACTCATCATTTTCCACTCTTACAGAGTAGGATCCTAATAGTTGTTTCTTACCAGTTTCTGTATCCACCAAGTTTACCCGGAAATCTTCATCTTCAAAAGCGAGCTGATTATAGGAAGGTCTGGTTTGACCCCTTAGCTTACGGGTTGTTGCGGTTCCAGAGTTAAGGGTAACCATCTTTTCAACCATCCAAACATTGGGAACATGTTTATGGCCATTCAGAACAAGATCAACACCATTATCTGTTAAAACCCTCATCAAATCACCAGAATCGAGTAAAATATTCCTTTCCCTCCCTGTTTGGGGTATGGGTAGTAAATGGTGGTGAAAAGTGACGATTTTGCCCATGGTATCAGGTATTTTTTCCAGTTGGGTTTTTAACCATTCCATCTGATCAATACCGATCTGACCATCGTTAATATCTGGTTCCGATGAGTCCAGACCAATAACTGCGTATTCTTCGTCTTTGTCCATATGAACAAATTTTCGGTTCCCGATAAGGTCCTCATAATGGAGAATACCCACATTTCGAACATCATGATTTCCGGGTATCACATAGGTTTTGGTTATGGATCTTAACTCATCAACAAAAGCTGCAGCTTCTTCATATTCATGACTGAATCCATTGTTGGTGAGATCTCCTGAAACAATAACCAGATCAGGATTTTCATGCTCCACTTGAACTAAAAGATTGTTTTTAAGATCAACTGAAAAATTCTTCTCTCCAAAGTGAATATCCGACATTTGAATTATTCTTTCTCTCATATAATCGCCAATCTCGCTTTATAAATAAATATAAAAATAGTACTATTTTAAAAAGCCTTAGGGGGGATTCGAACCCCCGGCCTATACCTTACCAAGGTATCGCTCTACCGGCTGAGCCACTAAGGCGCCAAATGTGACTAAACTAGATTTAAAATCTTTAACAGAGTGCAGGGGAAGGGATTCGAACCCTCGAAGGCCTACACCAGAGGATCTTAAGTCCTCCCCCTTTGGCCGCTCGGGCACCCCTGCATACACCCAAGTGGGCGAACTTCATATATTAAGTTAACGGTCTTGACTAATCAACCATCCACTATATGCAAGAAAAATAATGTAAGAATGTTATCACCCTACCCCTAGGATAAGTTTTATTAATATAAGCTATTTATACTACTAATAGAGAAACAGCATTTTTTTATACGCGTAATCATAATTTGGTGTTTAGAATGATAATCTCTGCTGAAAAATGTGGCTATTGTGGAGCATGTGTAGCTGTATGCCCACAAAATATTCTGGAACTATGGGAGATGAAGATAACAGTCAATGATGGGTGTGAAAAATGCGATTTTTGCCTGGTAGTTTGCCCACTAGGGGCGATTAAAAGAGGTTGATAAATGAAATACGATGTTGTAGTTGTGGGGGGCCGTATTGGAGGTTCTAGTGCATCTATATTTGCCTCTAGAAATGGTGCTGAAGTTCTGATGATTGAGAAAAATCAGGAGATTGGAACTCCAGTGCAGTGTGCTGAGGCAACCAGTTCCAGAACATTTAAAACCCTGGAGATTGAACCATCACCTCAATATATACGTTCTGAAATTAAAGGGGCTGACATTTATGCTCCTGACGGAACTCACGGTCACTTGGAAGGAGGGTATGCAGAAGGTTATATCTTAGAGAGGAAAGTATTTGACAAACAACTAGCAATAGAAGCAGCCAAAGCTGGTACAGAAATAATGGTTAAAACTAGGGTAAAAAACCTCTTAAAAAAAGATGGGCAAGTTTGCGGGGTGGTCGCCAAACACATGGGGCGTTCCATCGAAATCAAAGCAGATGTGGTCATTGCTGCGGACGGAGTAGAATCCAAGGTAGCTCAAATGGCAGGTTTGAACACCAATCAAACCCCAAAAACTCTCGGTTCATGCGCACAATATGAAATGGTGGGTTTGAAAACAGACCCTCATTATCTAAAATTTTATTTTGGCCAAAAAATAGCCCCCAAAGGTTATGCATGGATATTCCCCAAGGGGGATAATGTGGCAAATGTAGGAGTGGGGATTAGGAGTAACACAGAAACTGCATATTATTATCTGAAAAAATTCACATCCTCAATGGATGCCACTCCAGTTGAACTTAATGTGGGAGGAGTTCCAGTTTCAGGACCTGTTGAAAAAACATACACTGATGGCCTCATGATAGTAGGGGATGCTGCGGGACAAGTAGAACCCTTCACAGGGGGAGGAGTTCATATTACTGCCCATTGCGGCCGAGTTGCTGGCGAAGTGGCAGCGAAAGCAGTTGAAAGAGAAGATTATTCTGGTAATTTTTTGAAAAAATATGAAAAACAGTGGAAAAATGAAATAGGGAAAGATCTTAAGGAGTCATTGAAATATAGGAAAATATTAGACAAGTTAAGCGATGAAGAAATAAATATATTGGCTCAATTCCTAAAAAAACAGGACTTAAAATCAATATCCAAAATGTCCATGTTGGGCTTTGTAAAAGAATACCCCCAATTTTTAAAACTTTTAAAGGACATACTATAATCAACTAAGGTATAATTATAAATTCCACCAGACAAGATATTATATAGGACTGTCCTAAATTCCCGGAGAGTATTTATGGATTCAACTGATCTAGATATTGAATATCTTGAAGAAAATAGAGATGTGGATGGACTTGTAAGGCTCCTTAAGGATAAAGACTATCTCAACAGGAAGGAAGCAGCTAGAGCTCTAAAGAAAGTGGGAGATGAAAGGGCTGTAGATGCACTTATTGATTCTTTAAAATATAAAAGTTGGCACTCTGATTATATAGTTCTAAATGATGTAAGAGATTTTTCAGCAGAAGCATTGGGTAAAATCGGAGATGAAAGAGCAGTTCCATACCTAATTGAGTCCTTAGAGGAAGATCCGGATGAAGAAGTGCGTTTAAAAGCTGCATGGGCTCTGGGAGAAATAGGTAGTCCTGAAGCGGTGGATACATTGATTGTGGCTTTGGGAGATGACGATTGGAGTGTGAGAAGAACAGCTGCCAATGCGTTGGGAATGATTGCTGACCAACGAGCAGTTCCATACCTTATAAAAGCCCTTAATGACAGTGACTGGCAAGTTCGAAAGTTTGCAGCAGTTTCTTTGGGAAGAATGAAGGATGAAAAAGCAATTCCTATTCTTCTTGAGGCAATGGAAGATGAAGATGCTGATGTGCGTTGGAAAGCCATGCTTGCTTTGGCAAAGTTCGGGGAAAGAGCAGTTAAACCCCTTATAAAAACGTTGCAAAATGAAAACTGGAGCGTTAGAGCCAGAGCAGCAGAAGTTATCGGGAAAATTGGTGGTGAAGACGCTCTTAATGCTTTAATAGGTGTGTTTGTAGGAAATACTAGAGATAACAATCGTCATGTTCGGGGAAGAGCTGCCGAAGCCCTGGGCAGAATTGGAGATGAAAGAGCACTTGAAGCTCTTAGATATGCTCAGAAAGATGAATATTTATTTGTAAAAGATAAAGCTGAAATAGCGATACATAAAATCCTTAAAAAACATGCTAAAACTCGTATATTAAATTTTGACAACGGTGAAGTATCTTTTGATTATTCTGATCACTGGGAGATTATCAGCACATCCGATGCCAAGAAGGTTGTTAGAGGATTATATGAAAACAATTCTATTACTTTATCCCTTAATAGGAATACCAATGTGGCTGAAGTTTCATCAGAGGAATTTGCAGAGATGTTAAAAGATGTGTTCATAGTACAGGGCAGTGAAATACTTGATGAACGTTATTTTGAAAAATACGGTATGGATGTTTATGAAGTATATGGTGAGAATCATGATGTCGCTCCCACCAGTATTCTAATTGTATCTTTTAAGAAGGATGATTTATTATATTACATGTGGTTTGTAGGAGATCCGACTGCTTTTGAAGAAGCCAGTGAAGATATAGAAATCATGGTGGACAGTTTCTATATTTACGGTTAATTATACCAAAGATATATAGGTGAATCGATAAATTGTATAACAAAATTTCTGAAAAATCATACCCAGATGCTATTTTTGTGACAATATATCATAAAGAAGACCTTTTTTTTGCCGTGGGAATTTATTCAGCCAGTGAAAAAATAGTTAGAATTTTTCTTCCAACATCCAGCAGGGAAAAACTGTATGAAAAGATTTCCGATGAATTTGCTGATTTTAAATTGACTGATAAATATCTGCCCATTGTTAGAGATATTTTTAATCTTTACAATGGCAAAAAAGTCAATTTTAACCAAGATATTCTGGAATTATCTATTAACAAATCAGAACCTTTAAAGGGACCGGTTACTAATGAATTTGACTTAGAAGTGTTGCAAATGGTTTCAAAAATCCCTAGAGGCACAGTTAAAACATATAAAGAAGTTGCGGAGTCTATGAATAGTAAAGCCTGGAGAGCAGTGGGCAGCGCACTGGCAAGAAATCCATTTCCCCTGGTAATACCCTGTCACAGAGTTGTTAAATCCGATTTAACTCTGGGAAACTATAATGGGGGAGTGGAAATGAAAAAAGAATTGTTAAAAAAAGAGGGTGTGAAGATCAATGGTTTTCGTGTCACCAGAACATAATCCTATCTGGCGGTGTCTTCTTAAAAATAACACGATGAAAATAAAAGATATTAGGAAAAAAATATTTGAAATGGATATTGAATCCATTTTTAAAATAACATCTAAATTTTTTTCTGATATGCTTTCATAGCTTCGTTCAGGACTTCTGTGTAAGAAAGGTCTTTTTTAAGATCTTCTAGATCTTCAACCGAGAAGATTTTTAGTACATTATCTTTACAGGCCTCCACACATGCCGGTAGTATCTGGTCTTCTGCATCAAGACATAATGTGCACTTTTGCACTGCCTTTTTTTCCTCATCAATTACTAGCATTCCAACTGGACAGGCGATCATACACAGACGACATAATATGCAGGCATCCTCATCCACCATTAACGTACCATCCTCTTCCTGAATGGCACCTGTGGGACATATACGTGCACATGGGGCTTTATCAGGATGACATTGGAGACAGAAAAGAGGCACGGTACTGGTTTTCTTAGTCCGAGCCACTCCATGTGCTTTCTTACATGCATTGATGCAGTCCTCACACTCACTGCATCTTTGTGGGTCAATTACCATAAGAGTCTTCATCTTATCACTTTCCATTAAATTCAATAGATTAGGGGGTGAAATTCCTTATGATTTCTTCTTAAGATCATCAAGGAATCCAGGTACACCTGAGGAGTCTCTTGGACCAACCAGAACTTCCCATCCACTTTCATCCTCAATTTCTCCACTCACAGGAGCTGATAATCCTGGGATGATAAGTGTGCGTGTGTCCACTTTATCTTCAATACCTGTTTCTTTAATGAGATCAGCTACAGCTTCTGCATTTAGTTGACCTCCTGCAAGTGAAACGTCAACAGCACGACCTTCAGTATCCAATACCAACAGATAAGTATTGGCTTTGCCCTTTATATCTCCCTCTACGGTGTAGAAGGTGAGGGCGAAATTGGTGGTCATCAAGACTGGTGAATTTTTATCCAACTCACCGAACTCATAAAGCCCCGGATCAACGGCTTGTGGCTTCCTAGGATCTGTGTATATTCCTTGTCGTAAAGTAAGAACAGGTATTAATTCCCAGATATCAGTTCCATGGAATATTAACACATCAGCATATTTGTTCATAAGAATGGCAGCAATAGTTGCTTCTCTTATTCCTCCTTTGATCTCATCCTTCTCATATAACCAGGTGAGTGCAGGAATACCAAGTAATGGGAAGCGGAAGTCCTCATCTCGTTCTTCAACTGCCAGTCTGCGAATCATAACGAAATTATCTAAACTGTCCCCTACGCCTTCATCCACATAGGTGCCTGGGTCCAGTACTATGTCTTCAATTCCTTTTTCCCTTAGAGTGTGGCTGATCTGTTTCATTTTTTCCAGGTCATTTGGGGCAAAAACACATACAGGACAGTTATATTCCAGTGCCATTAACGCCATTTCATCAAGGTTAGCTTCGTTAACAGCATAGATCAAAGGCCTTTCATCTCCCACCTTTTCCAGTGCTGCTTTCATGGCTTCGGGATCGAATGAACAAAGAATCAAGGGTAATTTAGTGGTTTTGAGTTTGGCTGCGGCTTCGGCGAATTTTTCGGCATCTCCTGATGCATTCCGTAAAGCTATCGCATCTAAGGTGAGCATTTCACCTATTCTTTCAAATTCGGTTTCTTCGATTGTTTTAACCCTTTCATCAAATTCTGTGTCGCTGAGGTTGTCCGCGATATCAATGACTAATGCTGTGGGATTGTAGTAGGTTAACTCGTAACGATATAATACTTCATCTCCACCAATGGTGATTGTTTTATCACCAGTTCCAATGGTGATCTCTCGTACTGCTGGTGCTAGCAGTGCTTCCAACTTGTTGAATGATTCTTCAGATAGTTCTGTGCAGAGTTCCAGTTGGGCTTCTTTTTCTGAGAGTTTAGTGGCAAAGGCCATACAGGATGCCTCTCCACAGGCAGCTTCATCACAGTCTTCACAGTTAGTCTGGGGAAGCAATCGGTAAATATCCATTGCAGTGACTTGCATACTCATAACCTCCTATTCAAGCTCCGTTATCCAGTTAGATATGTCTGGTACATCAGTTGTAAGGTATTCTTTGGTGAATGTAGAACCTATTTCGCTTAAAAGTTGCACTGATAATGGGTGCAACATCATAAAGATGTCTACTCCGCAGAGCATCATGGTAAGTCCTGTAAATATCTCCCAGATTGGCCCACGGTAGTCAGTGGGCCCCCATGCATCATTTTTCATCCAGGCTTCTCTGGATCCCCATGCATTGGTGGTTCCAGAGCTCATTGGCATCTGCAAGTCCTTATCACCCTTAAGTGCTGCTAACCTGGTTCTGGTGATGACATCAATTGAAAATTCAATACCATATCCTAAAGCACAGGTAGTTGGGTCCATGACAATGTCATTTTGGGTTAATCCTTCCTTCATCAGATATTTGTTAAGTGTTTTCTGCATGTTAATGTCAGTGATAGCCCAGCTCAAGACAGCATGATTATAGTCAACAGCTGCTTTGGCCACGCGTTTATAATCCAGGTCAAGGTTAGCTGAGGCCAATAAACAACGTTCGTCTTCTGCAGCCATTGCAGCTGCTTCAAGGATAATTGGATCTTTCTGAGGATCTCCTGATCCTCCCACAACTAGGGGCACATCCACAGCTTGCAATACTTCTTCAATATCTTCGGCTGCCTGTCTTGGAGTCTTATCCATGACTTTGGGTCCGGTTCCAATTAGGTGTATGGTTACCATGTTGGCTCCGAAGTCCTTCACTGCCTTTTTGGCCCATTCACCTGGATGTTCCATAACATCAGAGAAGTGTTCCCTTATGGGACGGGGTAGTCCAGGCATGGGAATGTCAAAAACATCGAAAGTTACTACAGGTTCATGAGGTTGTGATTCTTCAAAACGGTAAAGTGCTTGTTGGCCTCCTAAATAGACTGGTTTTCTGGTACCAGCCCCCAGTTGCACTTCGGCAACTTCCCCCGGGTAATCCTTGATTGGGGGAGCAAATTCAACAGTTTCCATCATCTTCATGGATTCCTGGACTGCTGCCTGCTTGGTAACAACTTGTTGTGCTACCCTCTGCATCGCTGGCATGAGTTGCAGTTCCAGTTCATCAAAATCCATTCTAAATTCATTGATCTCTATATAGTCCGTTTTTTCCAGTAGTTTAAGAAGTTGCGACATTTTATCCATATACCCACGTCCTTAATTACTTCTGATGCGGGATAATATCCCCGATACTGCCTTTACAGTATTAGATTCATTAGGAAGCTCCACTAAAGGTCTTCCTTCAATATCAAACTTAGTCACTTCATCATCCTCAAAAATTACTCCAGCCATCTCCAGACCAGTTTCTTTAGCTTTTCCCAGGATTTCTTCTTCATTTTCAGTGTTCACCCTGTTTAAAATCAGATACAATTCTTTGAATTTGATTTCAAGATCATCAGCTAGTTTACCAATTCTTTGAGCAGTTAGCATCCCTCTTTTGGATTTATCAGTGACCACCAACATGACATCCACATTTTGAGTTGTTCGACGGCTTAGATGTTCTAGTCCTGCCTCCGTGTCAATGATGATCACATCATAATTGGATGATAAGTTTTCGATTATTCTACGGAGCATATTATTTACTGCACAATAGCATCCACTGCCTTCGGGCCTCCCCATAGCCAAAAGGTCAAATTTGGGAGTTTCGACGATTGATTCCATGATACGATAATCGAGAATGTCCCACTTGTTCATTCCAGTGGGTATCCTTCCCTTGGCAGTATCTTCTTTTAATTCCTCCCTCACATCACCTACTGTTTTATTCACATCTACCCCTAAAGCTTCAGGTAAATTACTATCAGGATCGGCGTCAATTGCCAGAATATCCTGTTCAGTATCTGATAGTGCTTTAATGAGGAGGGATGATACCAGGGTTTTCCCGGTTCCGCCTTTACCACTTACTGCAATGATCACGTTTATGCTCCGTTTTAATCTTCTAATAAATTATATGATCATTTTTTCTTAATGATCACCTTTTCTGCGTATACCTTAGCGTTTTTAAAGATGATTTTAACCCCTCCAGATGATGGGACTGTTAATTCAGGAGCATATGCTACAGGAGACATTGGCACTCCTTCCAGTTCAGTTTCGTCCCAGGCCTCAGGAGTTTCCTCTTCAACTGTAACTTCTTCTTCAGGAACTTCTGATGAAGCAGTCTTGATTCTTTCTAATATAGGATGTCCCTTTTCTTCTAGGAAACTTCTGATATCTTTGATTGTAGACCCATCCTCTTCAGTAGCGATTTTATCCCGGATACCTTCAGGGATGTAATCATCCAGAGAATCTTTAATCTCTTTTGGCAGCCATACTATCCTTTCAAAACCACCATCTGCTTGTAAGAACTTGGGTGAACGCATGTACTCCAGGCTGAGTCCAGTGAATCCTTCCACTTGTTTACCTCCAGAACATTGCCCGGCCATTGCAGAGAATGGTATTCCTAGAGGCGTTTCTCCACGGAAGTCACGGTCAACTATGCCTATGCCATCGAGTTCAGGGATGTAAAAAGCCACTGCCTCGAAACAACCGCAAGAAGTGTGAGGATATTCAAACACACTGTGTAAAAAGACCCTTTCAACTGTTCCTTGGGATTTTTCCATTACTATGGAGTTCACATTTGTGTATTCTCCTTTAACATCATCAAGAAGGTCTCCTTTTTCAACTTCAAATATAGGGCCTTCAGGATCCATTTTTGCAGCTGCTCTGCAGTCAAACCAGTTTATAGCACCGCATAATGCTGTTCTGTCTGGTGTTACTACACATACGTGGGTGGGTGCAAAGGATTGGCACATGACACATCCATAAAATACATCCACATCTTCATCAGATAGTTCACGGGCTCTTGAATCCCTCTTTTGATATTCTTCCTGAGCTTGTGATACAAATTCTTCAACTTTTGCTGGTTCGGTTAGGATGCTTATTGCGATGGATTCAATCAGGGGAAATTCTTCTTTGAAGAGTATTGCAAGGGTTTTACCCAAGTGTTCCAGTTTAAAACCTGCTTCAAGGGCTTCTTTACTAACTCGGCACCAAATTGCGTCTCTCTGGTTGAGGTGCATGAATCCTTTTACATAGTTACAGAGTTCGTGAGTCCTCCGTTCAATTACCCCTTCCAATTCCTTTTCCAGGTGTTCACCTTGGATTTCAATCAGGACACCCAAAGGATGGATGTCTCCTTCGTTCATGGCGTCCAGTTCCGGACCTATGACCTCAATTTTGCCATCTTCAACATCTTCCTCGACTTGTACCAGCTCTGCACCCATAGATTTCGGTCCTGCAAGTTCCACAAACATATTGGCTGATCTGATACGCTCCCCCTCGTACATGGGGCTTACATCAACAGGTATATCTTCAAACATCCGATTCCTCCTTTATAACCGCCTTTATCTGCTTTTTAAGTTCTAAATCTTTATATTTTTCTTTGCAATCAACAATACGCACCATAACCTTAACATATTATGATTATTCAGAAACTTTATTTTAAACTCATCCCCCTTTACCCATCTTTCCAAGGAATTTAAACCATTCTTCATCTTTCATATTCGGGAATGAAGCATCTGCATTAGAATGGAAAAATTTGCAGATAGTTAAAGTTTTCAAATGAGGTGCATAATGTTTCAGGGTTGATAGTCCCTGTGAACCTATGTAATATATACATCCTAAGAAAATAACCAAGTCATACGATCCTTTACCGTCTAAACCCTTCCATTCCGGGTCTTTGAGCAAGTTTACTATTTCCACAACCCCATATGATTTTGGATTAAGTCCTTTATCATTGAATGGTTTGTATGCGTCTGCTGTTGTGACTACTGGTAGGTTCCATTTTTCTGCTATATTGGTAGCAAAGCTGAGAAGAGGTTCCTCTTTTACCAGGGGCCCTAAAATAAAAAGAGGTCTTTTAGAATTTTTTATCATGAGCTCGGCTGTTTCTGGAGTTACCAGCAAAGCCTGTTTAGGCCCTGCAATCACTGTGGGCTGATATGGTATAATTCTCTCATTTGACATTTAATCATCCCCCATTCCCATAAGAGAGGGTTCTTGAGGTATTTCTCGTGGTTCCCATCCTACTTCTTCCAGTACTTCCTTGACATCTTTTTTATAGGTTATTGGAATATCTTTTTCGTTTCGGACGAATAGATGAATATCTGGAGGTAAGCGACCATAGTACTTTTTATAGAGGTCAATATAATGATTTAATTTAATTTGACGCCCTTTACCAGTATCAGTAGGCCTTATACAAAGTTTAGAGGTCATTACAGTGGCTTCTGCCATGTTTTCTGCGGCATAGATAAGATGCTCGGGTGCAGGTTCACCATCCATTATTTTACCAGTCCTCATGTCTTTTATTTTCCATGTTTCCTTTTTGTCAGTTCTTCCCAATAACAACCGACGATATTTGGATGCGTGAGGTCCTACAACTGCTGGTATTCCCCATCGGTTTACACCGGTAGCAATAGCTGCTGCTTTTTGACTGTATGCACCCCAAGCCACTCCACAAGCTCCTACCCTATTCAAAATATAATCTGCTATTTCCTCGAAATTTCCTTCCAATGGTTTTCTGGCAAATATGTTAGCTATTTTTATGCAAGCTCCAGATATATGGGCGTTTGAAACACAGGATCCAATATTGAGTAATCCTCTAGAATCGAAATCTCCACTATATTTTTCATATAAAGTCTTTCCGTCTTCATCATGGTATTCGCCAATGGACATGGCTCCACATCCAGTGGCTACTACAATATAGTTCCGTTCTAAAAATTCTTTAGCCATTTCAGCAACTTCTTTACCACCATCAGGATAATTTGAACAACCGACAATTGCGATAACTCCAGGAATGTCACCTAAAACTAGTGGAGCACCTACACGCCTTACTTCAACATCTTGTACTGGACCTCTTCCTGCACGGATGTTAAATTTCTCAGTCTTGGCTGATCTTTCCCCTACCTTAGCCAACATGGACATGAGGGGAAGTTCCCTTTCACATTCTTGTTCACATCTGCCACAGGAGTAACAAACATCATTCAAGTAAAGTTTTTCAAATCCTGAGAAATCACCTTTTCCAGCTGCTACCACTGCTTCCATCATGGGTTTATTGTTAGGACAAACTCGGTTACACCAACCGCACTCTGTGCATTCAACCGCCATAGCCTGAACTTCATCCAGTTCAGGTAATAATTTGAGTTTTTCCCGTTCAGGGGCTAAAATTTTAGCTACTTTAACTGAAACTTCACCAACTTTCTCCGGATCAAGTATCAAAGCTCCCTCTATATC
>JAHKLP010000007.1 GCA_020855015.1 Methanobacterium sp. | reverse complement strand
TGCTATAATAAAAATTCCTACTCTAAATCTGATATTTCAAGCAATTGTTTGAGAAACTCATGTCATATACTTAAGCGGAAAACTATTTCTAAAAATATAATAGGTAGTCGGGAAGGTAGTCAAATATTTATTATATAAAATACAAATAGTAGTCAGGAAGGTAGTCAAATATATGGATTGATGTGTTTAGATAAATAAAAGAGTTTAGATTAAATGAAAGATTTCTAAGGTTTTAAAAAAAATGTTCAACCCCTGTTTCACATATAACCACGAATTAGTAAATAAACTGCTTAAAATTAATTCCATAAGGGATTTTATTGTTAATGCACCGGTTGTACTGGAAATGGAAGTATCACTAAAAAGAGAAGCGCTTCTTAAATCAGCACATCACTCCACTGCAATTGAAGGCAATCCACTATCCTTAAATCAGGTGAATGAACTGGCAAAGGGAATCAAAATACAGGGACAGAAGAGGGCTATGCAGGAAGTTTTAAACTATCTAAATGTGCTTAAGAATATGGATAAATATATTGATGACGGGAAAATTACACCCAAGAACGTTTTAAAGCTTCATGAGAATATAACTCATTACACACTGAAATATACTTATCTTGAAGGCCAGTACAGGAGTGAACCGGTTTATGTTGTAAACAGGGATGGTGATATTGTTTTTACTCCTCCTAATGCTAATCTGGTGCCGGGCCAAATCGAAGACCTCCTGGAATGGATCAATAACTCATCTGGTGATTTGAATGCAGTTATTTCTGCAGGGATAATTCATTATGAGTTTGTAAGAATACATCCCTTCATAGATGGTAATGGAAGAACTTCCAGGGCACTTGCAGCGATTTACCTGTACCTGAGGGGATTTGATGTTGATTTTACACTGGATAAATATTACCACAGTGACAGACAGGCATACTACGATGCCCTGAACTCGGTTGATCAAAAAACTCAGGATCTAACAGATTGGCTCTTATATTTCCTGGAAGGATTTTTAACTTCGATTGACGAAATTAAGAATAGGATAATGTTATTTCCAGTAGGTACAACAAAGAAAATAAAATTATCAGAAAAAATGTTAAAAATTTTAGAATACATACACTTAAACGGCAGTATAACTAACTCAGAGGTCCAGAAACTCTTAAAAATCTCTCGCCAGGGAGCATATAAAGATTTACGGAACTTAATGGATAAGGGTATTATAGTAAAGAAGGGAGGGAGCAGGTCCACCTATTACATCTTAAAGTAGTCGAATGGGTAGTCGTTTTAGTTGTCGAATTTAGTTAAAAGGAGTTAATATTACTGATTTTAAACAGATTCAACCGGAATATCATGAAAAGAATTAAGAATCCGTGAAATAATATCCTTTTGGCAATGATTTTGAAGGTAAAAATTAGTAATCAGAATACGATTTACCAGCATTTCTAGTAACAAGAAAAATATACTTTTTTTTAACCAAACTAATTGCTATGAGATTATAAATAGCATTTATACAATTTCCGGATCTAAAAACCTTATTTTATTTATTAATTTCTTTTTTCCCTGATTTTTCCGGGCAAAATAGTAATAGTAATTTTTAAACTCATTTTCTTCCATCAGCTGTTTTAGCATCGTTAATATTATGATGGCGTCATTATAGTGGACATGGGAACGGTTAACTCTTTGTTGTATCCATTTTTTAGATAGATTGATGGTATGTTCCTTGCTTAATTTTTTTGCATAATTTTTTATTTCTTCTTTTTCGAGATGATTTAATATTTTTAAAAGTAACTCATAGGTGTATTTCTCATCGCGATTTAAAAGTTTTAGGGCTAGTATTTTAGCTACTTCCACCTTTTCTACGTAATCCATCATATCTTTTAGCTTTTCTTCACTTGTTGTTTCAACAGTTAATTCTATAAGTTCAATTAACGTATCATCCACATTAATCCAGGGATTTTTTGTGGTTTTTATTGTTAAATATATGGCATCTTCAATTTTTTGATTATCTTTTGCAAATTTGGCGGTTTTAATTAAGGTATCAGGGTTTATAGTGGTTGAAGATCTTGCATATTTTATTGCATCGTCAAGATATCCATCATATAATAAAATTAATACTTTGTTATTGTCTAAGCAATCTTTTTTTATGATATTCATAAGTTCATCATATTTATTCATCTTTTTAAACACCTCCTTTATAGAGGTGTAATTTTTATCTAAACCATTTACTGTATTTAACAATCTTACAGCTACTGTTTTAAGTAAATCTAGATTTATATCATTCCATTTATCTACAGCTAGTTGATTTAACGTGTTAAAAAATAGTTCATCCAATCTAAAGTCAACATCTTCCAGCATCACTCCCTCTTTAATATACTTTGATGCCTCCTCATATCGCTTTGCGGATATTAATGCTGTACCAAGCCGTAGATAATCATCCTTATTTTTGAGTTCCATCCTGGAGATTGCAATTACTGCTTCCTCTTTAAGACCTAAATAACGATAGAGGTGATAAATGATGTTTATTAATTTACCACGTTTATATTGATTTTGTGATTCTGCACCCTCTAATTGTTTTATTTCAGCCTGTAACTCTTCAACTATGATCTGGATGTTGTTTTTTGCGGCCATGGCAAATAGCATATTTTCAACGTCGAAACCGTAATCTTCTAAAAGCACCAAATCAATGATCTCTTTTAGATATATCGGTTTTTCACCACCAAAAAGATTTAAAGAATTGCAACAATCTTCTACACATTCTTCAATAAGATCTTCTAAATCATATGCATCTTGTATTTCCAGGTAAAGCTCTAAACACTTATTTATTAAAATAATATAAACATAAACTGCATCCTCTGGTTTTAAGTTTTGGGCTAAATTTTTTACTGGTTCAAGTTCACTAACTATCTTATAAACTGGATTGGAGTCATAGTAATCTAAGTTGGTGTTGTTGATACGTTTTTTTATTGCATCTAAATCTATTACCTTTTCAGTTTCTATTTTAGAAGATGTAAACAATGTAATTTTAAATGGATCATCAACTACAACTGATAATATCATATTTAAAAGTTCATCTTTCCTTTTATCTCTTAAATTACTTTTAAATAAGTCAATATCTAAAAAATCTTCTTTACAATTAATCCAGGTTAAAAGGAGAGCAACCCCATGTTTACACATAACCCCCACAGGACAGCTACATCTTGAATATATTTTATCACTAACATCTACTTGGACTTTGTAAGGGGCAGATCCGGTACCATAAACTTTACCCCATAATCTATCATCTTTTATGACACCTAAACACACATGCCCATTTTTATAATAATTAAAACCCCTAATATAAGTTTTACTACCAAATACGTTTTTTAATTCTTCTAAAGAAGGTTTATTCATTTAATACACCTTTTAATTTATAATATGAATATGTTTAATCAATGCAATTTTTAACCTTTCGCAGCTTTTGACGGGTTTTTTCAACTTCACTGATCTTAAGTAATATTTGAATCTTTTTTGACAGGTATAGGCATTACCGATGAACATAGTTAAGTATCCCCCACCGGGTTAAAACATACTGCCCCTGGCTTGCAAGCTCCTGAACAGGTTCAACGCTCTCCCTTAAAGAATATTAATTATCTCTTCTATACTGGTATTCATATTTTTTATGTGTTGCTTATTGTCCACTTAAGATGGAAAAAATATAGGTTTTTAGATAAAAATATATATGATTATTTAAAAGAAAAGTAATAATAATTGTCTTTATATAAATAGGAAGTTTATCGTGCAAGTGAAAGCCACCCATTTCATAGACACATCTATCTTGGCAAGTGTTGGATTAGAAGATCGATATGAAAAAGAAAGTTTGAGATATTTAAAACGAGTTTCAAAAATCTACAAAGGGAATATAAGCATTTTAGTTTTAGGGGAGCTTTATTTATCTCTCATTGATAGTATTAATGATAACATCAGCCGAACTGGAGCTTTTCAAAATATAAATGGAGTAATTGATCATTTAAATTTAGAATTTGTTACCCTTGAAATACCCCATTACAATCACTGCATAGAAAAGATAAAAAAAGCCGATTCAAGATTAGAAATAACCGATACTAAACTATTAGCCGAGGCTCTTGGAAGTGAATGCACAGCATTCATTACTATCGATGAAAAAATTTTAGAAAGTCGAAAAATAAGTGAATTGATTAGAACAGCACATCCATTGGATGTGATTTAATATTTCTTCATATTTTCTCGCATTGATCGGATAATCTCAGCAGCAGTTTTGCCCCTGGCTTCGGGAATGAGATCTTCTTGTCTAATTCTATGTTTAAGTCCAAACTCTTCCCTGAGCTTTTTCGTTTCAGCATCCATATAAAATGTTATGATCTTTTTAACATATAATGTTAGTCATGTTATCATTTTTAGATAAAATATTGGTTTATGTTGCCGGTAATTGCCGGAAATTTCCTAACTCTTATATGTGAATTTTTTTTATATCTTACTCCTAACTAAATATACGTTCTTAGACAACACCCTGAGCCATCATTGCCTTTGCAACTTTAAGAAATCCCGCAATATTAGCTCCAACTACATAGTTGCCTTCAAATCCATATTCTTTAGCCATTTTATCAATATTTCTATATATGTTAACCATGTTTCTTTTTAATCGTAAATCAACTTCATCAAATGACCAGTGCATATTGGAGCTTCTTTGTGCCATTTCCAGTACACTGGTGGTAACTCCTCCCGCATTAGCTGCTTTTCCTGG
>JAHKLP010000005.1 GCA_020855015.1 Methanobacterium sp. | reverse complement strand
ATTCTGTTATTATCTGTTATAATTTAATTCTTGGTTCACCTATAATAATTTCAGGTTATAAAAAAAATGGGAAGTCCGTTTAAGGTGAAATAATATTTGTAGAAAATAATTTCAGTTTCAATGGTCAACATCTTACTTTAAGAGAAGTTATTAGATCAATTAGTTAATATTAATTTGATAATGTTAATTATAATTTGGAATAGTTATAAAGGTAGATTTTTATGCCAAAAAAAGAAGAATTTTTCGTTGAAAATTTAAACAGAGTTCGAAGAATTAACACATCATTTGTGATTGCTGATAAGACATTAAAGACTGCCAGGAATGGTAAAGATTACATAGAGTTTAGTTTAACTGATAAAACTGGAGAAATAACTGGTCGAATGTTCCCTAATAGAGATGCCGGTGATCTCTATGATAGTATAGTTAAAAAAAGTATTTATAACATTGAGGGTAGTGTGGATGAGTTTCCACGCAATTCCGGGAATTTCAGTATAAAGATTGACAGTTTCCAGAAGATGGGAGAAGCGGACTATGATCTGGATGATTACACACGAACTTCTCAGAAAGACCAGAAAGAAATGATCAGGGAAATTAATTCCACCATTAGAGAATTAAAGAATCCTTACTTAAAAGATCTTCTCATGGCCTTTTTTGGTGATGAGCGATTCACTGAAGAATTCTACAATGCACCATCTGCTAAAATCCATCACCATAACTATTTAGGAGGCTTGTTGGAACATACCGTGGAGGTACTTCTAATCTGTAAGAAAGCCTCTGATATATTCCCACAACTTGACCAGGATTTACTCTACACTGGGGCAATATTACATGATATTGGTAAATTAAAATCCTATGACTATGACCTGGTGAGTATAGATATTTCCAGCAAAGGCAGGCTTCTGGATCATCTTTTCATATCCTGTGACATGGTTAACGAAAAAATTAGAGACAATGAAATTGAAATGCCGGATGATCTTCAAACTAATCTCCTACATATATTGTTAAGTCATCATGGTGATGTTATAAATGGGTGGGGTTCTCCAGTAAGCCCTCAAACTCCAGAAGCAGTGGCGCTTCATCATGCTGATAATTTAGATGCTAAAGTACGTGGGATGATACAAAGAACAAAATAATGGTACACTATTTTAGTAAAAATGGGAATTGAGGGGATAAAATGGGTTTGGATGATATTGATAATCAATTAGATGGTTATGGGAAAAAATTCCAGGAGGAAAGGGAAAAAACCGCTCGTATCAATAAGATCCTTTTTATTATTCTAATTATTGTTGTGATCTTATTTTCATTTGCAGTATGGCGTTATCACACTATCCATTAATAGAAAGAAAAAAAGAGTATGTATTCAATTATTTTAAGGAGATTTTAAGAAATTGTTCTGATAAAGGAGCTTAAAGTTCGATTTTTTTTACTTCTTGTTTTAGTTTCCGTTCTTTACAGTACTCGAATATATGGCCGCATTCCGAGCAACGTATTACTCCAACAACACCGTCGGGGATATGTGGGATGTAACATATATCAACATTTGTCTCCTTATTTTTTGTCTGTGATATTTTTTTGTCTTTACAGCCACATTCTGGGCATTTTTGGCTTAGATTTTCTGTTTTCATTATTACTCCTTTTTTTGGTTCATACTTGAATTGGAAATTCAACTTATCTTTGATTCAATAAGTTTCATGTGATGTAAATGGATTTTATAATTCGATTTTTTTTACTTCTTGTTTTAGTTTACGTTCTTTGCAGTATTCGAATATATGGCCGCATTCTGTGCAGCGTATTACTCCAACAACTCCAACATCAAAATGGGGGACTGGGTTATAAGATTGGGCCTCATGTGGGGCATTTTTTTTGGTTTGAGACACGTTCTTATCTTTACAACCACATATAGGACATTCCTGGTTTAAATCTTCAGTTTTCATTTAAAAACCTCTATTATTATTTGCTACAATTTATGGAAAGATAATGGTTGGTAGACATATTTTGTAATGATAAATTTTTGATATCATTTCACTTTTATCTATAGTTCGACTACCACCGAACGTAAGGTATTATGCGAACTAATATTTATACTTTTTCTAATCAATAATTTGAATTTCTTAATATAAATTAATTATTTGCTGTTTGTTTAATATAACAAATAACGATTTGAATAATAATATTACGACTAAAAACGTTTTTAAAATAAATCAACATTTAAACTAATTTTTTTGTTGTACCAATCTGACAAATATATGTTGGTGTGATATTACTGAATTGGAACAGTGAATCTCAATTTATCAAATTGATAAACCATGTTAAAATTTAGACCAAAACAATAAATGTGACAAATTAATAGAGAAACTCCTGAAAAGATTCAAAAAATCCATTTACAAGATAAAATTTGTTGAATAACTCTTTAAACGATTATGTGTTCCTGGGAGTCCATACATCATCATCTGTTTCCAGGAGGAAAAATATTGAAAGTCAGCTGTCCAGTAGATTAAACACGAATCATTATTATTTTCAGAATTTACTCATATTTAACAGATATTTTTCAAATTAAGACATCCAAACGCCTCTTCGACTTAGAGGGTATATGAAAACTTCTTCTAGTGCTTTATTTAAAAAAATAAGCTTAAAAATGGCTTTAAAACCCAAAATAAACCGAAAGCTTTATATAATATGGGTACATGAAGTGACTGTGTTAAAAAGTCCCAAACCATTTATTTTAAGGTTTAGGACACGGAGGCGATAAAATTAGGCGAAAATTCACACATGCAATGGTATTTGCATTGTGTGCACTTTTCATAGCCATACCCACTGTGGCGGCTACGGAAAGTCAAAATACTGGAAATAAGGTCGTTGCTAATGCAAGCACAGACCAAAACTTGAAAATTGGTATGGAAGGAGATAATGTCATCCAACTACAAAAATGGCTGAAAAACCAGGGATTTTACACAGGTAATATCGATGGTCAATTCGGTAACTACACTGAACAGGCAGTTGAAGACTTCCAGAAATATGTTGGAATAAAGTCTGATGGTATTGTTGGAACAGTTACCCGGGAATACATGAACTACCTGGTCACTGGAAAACTTCAGTCAAATGGATACAGTGGCAGCTCCACAACCGGCAATAGCTACAGTAATGCAGAAGCAGCCTACGGAGATGGAAATTACTATTCCAATGGTTATTCATCCAGTGGTGGATATGGTTATTCATCAGGCAGCGGATGGAGTAGTGGAAAAGGAACCGGAGATTGCTGGCAAAACAGTAATGTATTATACAACCAGCTAACTGCATCAGGTACAAAAGCAAGGATCGTCCAGTATGGAAATAGTTACTCATCCAACCACCGTTCAGTGGAGGTTTGGAATGGTAACAGCTGGGTTAACTACGACTACAGAGGGAATGGCTACTCAAATAGATACTACGCCACATCACATGGTTCCTCTGCAAAAGTAATTGCCAGTAGTTAACCTCTGGGTTTAAAGAATCTAACCCCAGCAGTTGAACGCCACAACTGCTGATAATTTTTTTTTTAAAAGAAACTAACTTTCATCATCCCCTATAATTCACTCAAATGAAACAGAACTATTTATAAAAAGGAAAGAGATTTATAAGAAACCATATTATGATAAACTAAATTATCACTAAAAAAACCATGTATTATAAACTAAATTAATAAATAAACTCATAAGCCAGTAAATGATAGGAAGATTATGATGATAGATTATGTTTTTGGCCTCTCAGTCAGGGTTTTGCTCACAGATGATGAGGGTAAGGTTCTTATCTTAAAAAGATCCACCAATTCGAGAACTAACCCTGGTAAATGGGAACTCCCAGGTGGAAAGGTTGATCAGGGAGAATCTTTTGACCATGCACTACTAAGAGAAGTATATGAAGAAACAAAACTTAAGATATCATTAGAACATGTTGTAGGAGTTTCTGAACAGAATCTACATGTAATTAGAGCTGTTCACATTATAATGTCTGGTGAGATCCTGGAAGGAAACCTTAAACTAAGCTCCGAACATGAAGGTTATGCTTGGGTTTTCTTTGAAAACCTGCAAGAATATGATCTGGCAGACTGGCTGCAAGACTTTGTAAACAATCAGAACAGTTCTACATCACCAGATGATGATGAGAATACTGTTGTAAACAATGTTAAACCATGGCTAAAGTCCATCCACAGCTCCATGGATAGAATTATAAAAAGATAAATTAACTCGATTCAATACCAAGCCATTAATCCAGGTATAATAATCAAAATTAAGTCACAGCATATCCCACTTTAAATCCCACTTTAAAATAAAACAAAAAAACATTTAAACCAGTACATAATATGATAATGTCTTAAACAGAATCAATACTTAATTTCATGCAAATTGGAATATTGTGATTCTGTATGGATTATGATGAAGTATTGAAATTACTTACTTGAGGGGTAATTCACGTGAATCTGGAACAGCTAATGAACGAGCGGAACTATATCTTGGGTGAATTAAAAGCATATGAAGACCTTCAACTAGCACTTGAACAGATTAAAAGGTTTAATATGGAAAATTTCACAGAAACCACCATAAAAGTTTATGACGCTACCAATGACTCTGAAATGGAAGAAATAACAGAATCAGTGGTGGCAATAAAAATAGATGAACTAACAGACTATCTATTAAAGGTCTCTGATAATATAAACCGATTAAAAAATGACGAAGATTCTGAAACTTCATGAAAAAAAGTAAATGATGTAAAAATTTATTATAAAGAAGTATGTTTATTTTTAAGTTATGAATTATACCCAATTCTATTTTTTTCCAAGAAATCTTCAGTATTAGATCAACAATATTAGATAGTGAGTGAATCTTTTTTAAGATATTAATAAAAATGAGCCGATTACTAGTTAAAATTATTAATGGTCAAGAATTGGACTTCATTTTCAAAAAAAGGGCTTAAAATGCTTCAAATGATATATAGTTTAATAATAACTAATTTTAGATAAAAAACTTGTTTTAAAGCTATTTATAAATTTAAAGCAAGATTAAAGTTGTTTTAGATGTTCTAAGTGATAAGATGCCAATAGTATAAAAGAATTGCATAAGCTTATTTTCTATAAATAAACAATAAAATGAGCTCCTATACTAAAAATACCAAAGAAACTTAAGAATTCCTTAAAGCCATGATCAATAACCATAAATTAAGCTTTATTTCATAAACAGAGCTCTATAAAGGCTTTTTTTGGAAAATTTTTCCGAAAGCTTTATAAGTGATGTGGTTAAAATCATGAGATTAAGTAAAAAAGTCCTATAAAGACTTTTTATTAAACTCGGAGGCGGTATAATTAAGCGTGTGAAGCGAAATTCTACTTACGCAGTGTTATGTATGTTGTGTATGATTGTTGCTTTTGTCCCGATTTCGGGTGCAGCGGATGATACAGATGTGCAAACTAGTGATGATGGTTCTTCTAT
>JAHKLP010000097.1 GCA_020855015.1 Methanobacterium sp. | reverse complement strand
TATTCCCATCACTATAAAACTCATTAGATTGATATCGGGAGTTGATGGATTGTAGAATTTTCCCAGAGCAGACTGAAAAATCTCAAAACAAGTGATGAATAATAGAAATGCAATTCCCAGAGATGCAAAGATTTCAAATTTTTCATGACCATAAGGATGAACCTTGTCGGGCGGTCGAGAAGCAAGGGTGATCCCTATAATTCCAATAATATTAGAAGTTCCGTCGAAGAGAGAATGGAATCCGTCAGAGGTGATGCTTAATGAATTAGTCATCCATCCATAGATCATTTTGGACAAGGCCACTGCAAGATTGATAATTAGGACAATTAAAAGGACCTTTTTAACATTTGAATAGTAAGACTTTTGATTCATTTTTCCCCCCTTTTATCTGAAGTTATATATCTTTTTCTAATTTAGTCGTATTGGAGGTACTGATTGGATATTTTGTTATAATATATTGAATAAGTGGGGTGAGTGGTTGAACGCGCAGTTTATGTCTTGCAAAAGCAAATACCGTTCTGTAAGCTATGAGTTCTGAAGAGAGTAGGATACGTTGTTTATTGTGTGTCTGAAAAAAATGAGAAAATAAAAAATAG
This sequence comes from Methanobacterium sp., assembly GCA_020855015.1. Lineage (GTDB taxonomy): Archaea > Methanobacteriota > Methanobacteria > Methanobacteriales > Methanobacteriaceae > Methanobacterium. Next base: position 7,429 of record JAHKLP010000097.1, on the reverse strand, counting down.
AACAGTTTAATCCACTGCCATTTGTTCAACTTGTTCTTGGGAGAGATTTAAGATCATGTAATCACCAATTTCGGCAATATCCTCCTTGGTAATCATGATTCGTTTACGGTTGAAGGTTCCTCCCATGGAAATGATAACGTTTTTAATGAGGCCTGCTGCGGGGTCAATAACCAAGTCATCTATTTTACCAATTTCCATACCCCCCTTAGCCAGGACAACTTTCCCTTCAACATTTTTGAAACGTAAATCCTTGGCCACTGAATCGTCTATTTTATCCACTTTAATTTTATTTTCCAAGGTATCTTCGTCTAATTTTAATTGAACAAAATCTCCAATTGCAGCTAAATCTTCTTTTTGGACAGAAAAATATTTTTTATTTAAAGTAGAGCCTGTTGAGATAAATATTTGTTCAACCACAGATTCTTTCAGGAAAACAGCCAGATCTTCTACTTTTCCCACTTCTTTTGCTCCGATATCAATAACTTTCATTCCAACAAAATCACTGACTTTCATTTGAAAACCTCGGTTTAGTTAAGACTTCTAATAATCTTATAATCATAATGATATAATAAATTATGGGTATTATGACTAAGAGAGTGTTTTCATAAGTTTTAAATCGATTGAAGAAATAAAAATGATTTTTAACAAGTGAGTGTATCATAATGCTTTCTGATTGAATTCTTACTATCATTTACCTAAACGATCTATTAAAATAAAAATAAGTGCATAATTTCTACTAGAGTGTAGAATAACTAATTATTCAAGTTTCATAAAGAGGGGCATGGGGGTTATGGGAATGATGGATAAAGAAGAACTGGTAGATCAGATAGAAGAAACTGAACTGGAAAGATCACCTGGCAAAAAAGACAGCTGGGAGAAGCACATTGACATTGAAGATGGTAATATCCTGATCGTTGGTTATGAGGAAGAAGAATCTTTCAGTGAACACAATCCTGGAGAAGAGGTTGTTAAAAATTATTACTGGTACTGGGAGCTTAGAGATGAAAAAAACTGGGATGTTATTTATGACAATCATGATAAAGAGTTCAGTTTCTGTGAATCAACTGTGGGTGAATACACTGATCAGGATCGTGTTGAAGACATAGTGGGGGATATTGAAGAGGAAGATGTGTGCACCTGGAGTGAACAGGATTGGATAGAAGATATCTCAGAGGAAATTGCAGAAGAAGTTCGTGAATGGTTAGAAATCCCTAAAAAGATTAATTAAAATTTTAATGCCCCTTTTCCCTTTTCATTTCTCGCCTTTTAATTATTACAAAGTAAATAACAATCAGTATAAAAATTAAGGTTATTATATTGCCAATATCAGATATTTTATTCTCTAAAAGCAGGTAGATGTTCCCTGAGAACCATGCTAATAATCCCCAACCTAATATTTGCACAGTAGAGCCTAAAAATGTGATAATCAAATATTTTTTCAGGTCATACTTGATTAAACCGCAAAAAAGATTGACAGCAATGCTAGGAATAACCGGGAAACATCGAGCCAAGAAAATGAATAGTTCATCATAATAGCTTTCATCAACTTTTTTCCCCACATCTTCCACATCTTCGACAGAAATCCCCAGATATTTACTGGTTCGTTCTATAAATGGCATTCCCAGTTTATAAGCCAAGACATAGTAAACAAGCGAGCCTAGTGTGATTCCCAGGGAAGCTGGGATTACGATTTTTGTGAACAAAATACCTAAAGCAGCTAGTGAAAAACTGGTTCCCTTCAGAACCAGGAAAGTAGAACTTAAAACTATGAGACTCGCAGGGATAGGGACGATTATCTGTTCCAGGATACAACCTAAAAAAACTGCCAATGATGTATTGCTAATAATCAGAGATTCCATGGTTTCAATAATTGTTGTAAACATACATACCCTCTTTTAGTTTAATTTAAGTCCATTCTCACTTTTTTGATCGCCATCTTTATACAATATTAGTATACCCACAAACATCAACACACCGAACAATAACTGAGTTATTTCTAAAGGTTCTCCTAAAAATGTGAATGCAATTAATGCCCCAAAAAGTGAGCTGGTGGAAAATATTGACCCGGTTCGAGTTGATCCAATTTCTCGGATTGCAAGGTATATAAGAACTATGGAAAAGCTCATGCAGACCAAAGCAATGAAAAGTAAAAGTGGTACCATATCCCAGGGCAGTTCAAAGCTTAAACCCAGAGAATAAGACACTATTAATAGAATTAAACCACCAATACCGCATTTTAGACTAGTTAAAAAGAATATATCTCGTTTATTGCTCAAAAACTTGGTCAATGTAGTGTCCATGCTCCAGAAAAAACAGGATGCAACTACAAGAAGACTTCCTACTAAGTTCTGGTCAAAAGAAAGATTTTGGAGATTGTTTGTGCTTAAAAAAATTGCCCCTAATAGTAGAAAAGCAAAGCCAGCTATATCCTTTAGTTGAACCTTTTCTTTCAGGAAGAATATACCTAAAAGAATGATGAACAGAATTTCAACATTTGTTAAGAGAGCAGCATTTACTGCAGTTATCTGGTTTAAACCATTCAAATACAATGCAGGGGCAATGAAAGCTCCGAAGAGGGCTGTTAAGAATAATGTAAAGTAATTCCTTCGGGAGATGTTGATTTCTACTTTGCTTTCCCTGTGGATAATTCCAAGTATACGGAGGTGAAATGGAGATAACCTTATAATAAACAGGAAAACACTAGCCAATGTGTAGACCATGGCTGCCAATGCCAGAGGATGCAAATAGTCCAGTAGTATTTTGTCAAGTGTAAACCAAACCCCAAATAACATTGCAACAATTATTGCACTTAAATATCCCCAGACACGATTCATGTTGCACCTATCTCGATTTTTATAAATTATTAGTTAAGCTTAGTAATTCTTTTGCTTAATTTGTTTTGATTATGATTCACAAAAAACCAATCCAAGTATTAATATATGACAATTATGGTAGAGTATATTATCATTAAAATCGGGTGCTATAATGAAAATATCCAGAACTCAGATTGAGGTAATTGTTGTAGGGGCTTTACTACTTATTTTAGTAGTGCACAGCATGAATATTCCCATTGGTAACCCCATTGAAGGTGCGGTTGACTCTGAAATCACTGATACCAGTGTCAAAGCCACCAATACATCTGAAAAAAATAGTAAGAATGCTGAAGAGAGAACTAAGTCCAATCAAAATATAACTACTAAAGTTTACACTGGAAATGGAGTTACTTTTAAGTATCCTGATTCATGGACAGTGACTTGTGATAAATCTGGCGATGACGATATGATTTTCGTGTCAAAAAGCGATCCGAATACCTATTTGCAAGTCCAAATTATAGAAAACCCAGGTATTTCTGAAAGAACATTGGAAGAAGAAGGTGATGACTCAATAATGTTAGGTGCCAATAAAATTTCAAATGGAACAATTTACATTGATGGTCAAAAAGCTTACATGCAGGATCACATTTCATATTTATGGCCATTCAGTTGGGACTATCAAATTAGAACGATAACCTTCATTAAAAACGAGAAGATGTATGCCATCCTTCTTCAAGCACCTAGAGAAGAATTCAGCAAAGAACCCTTCAATGTAATCATTGAGAGTCTCAAAATACATTAAATACTAAATTAAGGCCATAGAACCTAAAAAGAATATTATTATTGACTTACCGGAGCATTCAAATGAAAAAAACTTATCTACTAGTTTTTAATGGCTTATCTGACTGGGAACCAGGCCTGGCAGTTGCTGAAATCAACAAATCAGATAAATACGTGGTTCAAACTGTTGGTTTTAACAAAGAAACAATAAAAACCATGGGTGGGATTTCCATAGTCCCTGATTACTCCATCCAGGAGATAGACTACGAAGCTGCAGCAATTCTGATCCTTCCTGGTGGAAAAATGTGGGAAATGGATCCATTAGACGAATTAGTCCCAGTGGTTAAAAAATTTATAGATCTGAAGATTCCTGTGGCAGCAATATGCGGACCAACAGTCTTTTTAACACGCCATGGATTGGTAGAAAACATCAAACATACCAGTAATGGGAGGGCCTATCTTAAAAATATAATAGGAGAATATAAAGGTAGTGATCTATATATTAACAAGCCCTCTGTTTCTGATAAGGGGATAATCACTGCCAATGGCATTGCTTTTTTGGAGTTTGCACGTGAAGTTCTTGGCGAACTAGGTGTTTACGATGATGGGACTTTAGAAGCATGGTATGAGTTTTTCAGTACCCCCCAATTAGAAGATTAAAAATAACTCTATTTTTTATCTAATCCCCATTTTTTTCTGAATTTCAATTTCAATTCAGGACTCATCCAATGACTACCATCACAGTAGGGTTTATTTTCTGATTTACCACAACGACAGAGCGTAACACGGTTCCGGGTTTCATAATGGGCGCCATCCGATGACTCTATTGGTATCCCACCCCTAACCCAGATTGGTCCCTGACATTTCTTCTGCTTGTCATGAATCAGGACGATAGATGGCTCGAATTCTTTTTCAAACGGTTTTCCAGTTTTTTTATCCCACAACACCAGCCTTCCTGAGGGGCATATCATAGCTTCTTGGATTGCTGTTTTTCTTGCTTCATGATCATTGGATTTTGCAATCAGATTCCTGATACCCCCCGATCGGAGGCAGAACCTAGAGTGATCACAAAATTCATGAGCATCGGTTAATCTTAATTCAGGGCCTTCAAATACTTCAGATATTTCAATGTATGGTTTTCTAATGGCGGTTTCAGCACCATCAAAATTAATATCATTATGTGCACCATCACAGTAAGTTTTGTTCTTTGATTCTCCACATCGGCAGAGAGCATAAGTATCCCTTGTGGGTAATTCCTGTTCATCAACCAGATCTTTAGTATGACCCGCTTCATCAGTGATGATTGTCTGCTCATACAAGGGAACACCACCTGAAACAATGTAAGGTCCGTCTTTAACGATTTTAATCTTCATTTTATTCTTTGAGAGATTATTATCTGTCATTAACCTTTCTCCACTGAATTTATCATTAGATTTGCTCGAGTTTTGAATAAATTAATTAAGGATATTATCTAATGATTTACTGTGCATAAACTGAATATATAATAATATTAGAAGTAAATGCGTATAAAATTTTATTGAAAATAATTTATTATGAACATTTAAGGAGGCTTTAAACCTGTTTATGACAATATACGCCCTGATCCCAATTTTACTCGTTTTAATCATGATAGTGGCGTTTTCTATCTTGTGGCCCCTTGCTATTGGTGCAGCATACTCTCCCTCATCATTGAGAGTGGTTAGGAAAATGTTGGATATGGCAGAAGTTGATTCTGAGGATCTGGTCTATGATCTGGGATCAGGTGATGGTAGAATTGTTATTGAAGCAGCCCGCAGATACAATGCATGGGGTGTTGGGGTCGAGGCTGATCCGTTACGTGTGCTGTGGTCTAAGGTAAATATCCTTAAACTGGGATTACGGCAGCAGGTGAAAATTATTTGGGGAAACTTATTTCACCAGAATCTCAGCCACGCCACTGTGGTAATCCTCTTCCTCTGGGGAAGAACCAATGAAAAATTAAAATACAAACTTCAAGATGAGCTTGAGCCTGGCAGCCGAGTAGTGTCTTATGTTTGGAAGTTCGAAGGATGGAATCCAATAAAAATAGATGAAAGAGAACGTATTTATCTCTATATTATTGGCGAGAGTGATAAGCCAAATGGACAATAAATTATACAACACATCTTATAAATGATTATTAAGCGAATTAAGAGAATAATAGTCAATTTAAGATCTATATTTTTAGGATATTCTATTTTAAGATATTATATTTGCATTTCCAGAATAATTTGATCATCCTCTATTAGTAATTCATATTTTTTTAGAGGCTTAGGAGATTTAAATAACTTAGATAATGATGCCTTAAAACCAGTGAAATCAGTCCAACGGATTACTTCACCAGTGGTAATATTGAATTGACTGTGATGTAATGGACAAGTTAGGATAGTTCCATCTAAGCTTCCTTCAGAGAGATCACCACCCATGTGGGGACATTTATTATTTATTGCAAAGAATTCACCATCAATTCGGGCAATTAATACATCTAAATTTCCAATTTTTACCTTTTTCATTTCCCCATCTACTAATTCACTTTTTTTTAGTATTTCAACCGATTTAATCATGCTTTTCTCCCTTTCGGATTATGTAATTTTTCTAAATATATTATCTTTCAAATAATAGATATATTTTTTAATATATTCTGATTAAAGAATAGGATTACAGTGGATTATAAGTGAATTAAAGACTGCAAAAAGGGGGAACCAACAGCAAATGCTAAAAATGTTATCCCCATGCCTATTTTAATTCTTTTAGATATTTTCCGGGTGTTTTCGAGGGATTGATCTTTTAATATAGATATTGCGCCTGACAAGAATACAATAATAGCAATTATGAGGACTATTAAATAGAATATACTGAATATTCCCATGAAATAGAGTAATGGACTGCTAACACTAGCAATTATCATGAAAAAACTGGCAATAATTGAAGATTTCCTCTTACCATAAACTATGGGGAGGGTTTCGGCTCCTTCCTTTTCATCACCCACCATATCCTCCATATCCTTCACAATCTCCCGGGCCATGGTCATTAAAAAGGCATAAAACCCTAGGTAAATAGAAACCATTATCTGATCAACTGCAATTCCACCAAATACAAAACACAACCCTGTTAAAAAGGATATGGTTATGTTTCCAATCAAACATTTTGTTTTCAGATCACGCGCATAATAGACCATCAGAAGAGAGCTTAAAAACGCAATAATCCCCAGAAGAATATTAATCATAAAGGCAATTATGGTTCCCAGTGTGAATAGAGTAATTGAATAGATCAATGCTTTTTGGAGGTGGATTCTACCTGAGGGAATGGGACGTTCTGGTTTGTTTACCGCGTCGATTTTGTGATCAAAGTAGTCATTAATGCTGTTTCCGGCCCCTGTAACAAGGAACACTACTACTGCGGCTATTAAAGCCTCCAATGTGAATTTGCCACTTATTATTGCCATCAATAAAATGGCAATAACCGCCATTATGGCATTCCCTGGCCTTAATATTTCAATATATGGATTCATAATAACACTCAGATCATTCAACAAAGATAATTCGAAAAGTTGTTTTTTTTCTTTAAAACTGATATTTCTACCTGATATTAATTTTTATTTATTTAATCAGATTTTCTGGATCTGTGGCCATTTTCTCCAAGTCTTGCCTGCATTTGGCTAACTCCCTTCTTATTAGTAACATTTTCAAGTAGAAGTAAATGGCAAATACCAGTAATATGAAAACCAGTATTAATAGAAACCCGGTTACTATTCCGGCAGCCATTGCCTGCCATAAAAGGGTAAACCCGAAAATCAGATAAAAAAGGGCCCCGATTGC
>JAHKLP010000126.1:0-10000 GCA_020855015.1 Methanobacterium sp. | reverse complement strand
CTGGTGACAAAGCAACCTTCGATTCCCTTGGAATTCCATGGACAAAACCAGTAAGTGCCATTAAAGACGCCATTGCCATGATGACCATCTTAATGTCTGGTGGAAAAACTGAAACCGGCGCACAACTAGGTGGTACTAAAGCTGTCCAGGAAAAAATCCCAATATACATGGGAGCTCAAGGACCAATGATGCTAAAAACCGCCGGAGGATTCTCAGACGGTGCACTAATCAACGCATCTAACCCTAAAGACTTCGAAGCAGCTGTTCCTCTCATAAAAGAAGGAGCTGAAGCCGAAGGAAAATCTATGTCTGATATTGATGTTGCAGCTTACACCTGCTGTTCCATAGACGACGACGCAGGAAAAGCATTAGGCGCAGCAAAAATCGTAGTTGCATTCATCGCAGCCGGATCCCCACCACCAGTACTAGAAAGACACGGACTCGCTCCCGACACTGGTGCTAAAATCGGTGAAATGATCGGTAAAGGCGACTTTGGTGGAGCCATCGGTGCAGTCGATGACGCTCTAATGGAAGCATTCTCTGTTGTAGGAACCCCAACCGAATTTGTGCCTAAGATTGAAGCTTTAGGCGAAATGGGCGTTACCCAATATGTAGCTGGATCCCCACTTGGACCAGACAAAGAAAAATCCATTAAACTGTTAGGAGAAGTTATAGACAGCTTCTAATAACACTTCTCTTCTTTTTTTATTTTTCTTTAAATCCACATCCACTGATTGCTAACTAATTTTCAATTATTCAATAGATTTTATTTCGGATCTGATATTTCTGACACAACCTAACGAATCTTTCATGAAGTTCCTCTTGATATTTACGTGAAGGTGCAAAGGAATTCCTGAAAATAGCTTTAGTTTGAAAGACAAGTTCTGGGAAATGTTCCTCCAAAACTTCATAGTAACGGGTTTTACAATCATTGGGCCCCTCACCGAATAAAGTCAAACCACTGGCCATTACAAAATCAGCACCATTCAGTTTGACATCTTGAATCATTTTATCTAGATGTTCTTCTGAATCAGATAAGAATGGTAACAGCGGCATGAAAATTGCCCCCACAATGAAACCCGCATCCTTACATTGTTTCATAGTTTCCAATCTCTCTTTAGGACTAGGAGCACCTGGTTCAAATATATTGGCGAGATGTTCATCTGTTGTAGAAAAAGAAAATGAAAGAACAACCCCTGTGTCTGTTTTATCCTTGAATTCGTCTGGTAAAATAGCTTTTTCACCAATTTTCTTTAAAATATCAAGATCCCGAAGAATTAGGGGAGAACGTGTAAGTAAGTGAACCGGGAAGTGAAACCTTAAAATGATCATTAAAAGTTCTCTGGTGATTTTTAAATCTTTCTCCACTTGGAGATAGGGATCGGTAGCTGATCCAAAGGCTATAAATCCATATTCTCTCTTTCTAGCCCTGGTTTTAAGCTGTTTAACCAGTACTTCTGGTGCATTTATCTTGGCAGCAAGACCTGGAACCTGGTGTTCACCATACTTACTTCCACGGGTGTAACAGTAAACACAATTAAAAGAACAACCAGAATAGGGATTTATAGAATAATTTGACAGAAACCAATCATCAGCATATTTCTGTTTGTTTAAGACTGATTTGACTTTAATTTTCTGGACCAGTTCTCTCACCTTTAGGACCAAATTATCTTTTAGATTCCCAGACTTTGCTACAATAATATATTACTTGGATTCTATAACTTTAACCACATGAACACCAAGCAACCTCTTGATAATCTGCTTCCCGAAATACGAAGAAAAGCCCTTAAAAGGGTAGATAATAGACCTCCACACGAACTGGCTGCCAGCTGGTCAGGAGATGATCTCATGTACTCTGGACCGGGCAGGTCTATCTTCATTGTTCTGCCCACCCCAGGATGTGCCTGGGCACTGGCAGGTTCTGGAGGTTGTAGTATGTGCAGTTACATTGCTGATTCACCCCTGGAAGAAGTTTCTTCAGATGCACTGGTGGATATATTCAAAAGAGAATTTCAAAGACAGATCCAAAAATGTGAAATAACTGGCCCTACTGCCATTAAGATCTTTGTATCTGGCAGCTTTCTCAATGAAGAAGAAATACCTGTAGAAGCTAGGAGGGCAATATTCAAGATAATCAATGAATATGATGATGTGGAAGAAGTTGTAGTTGAATCCAGACCTGAATACATTAACGAAGAAGTGTTAAAGGATTGTTGCCAGCTGATTCCAAATAAGATCTTCGAAGTGGCCATGGGTTTGGAGAGTGCCAATGATGATATCCGACTGCATAGAATAAACAAAGGATTCACCACGGAAGATTTCCAAAAATCCATGAACATTATCAAAAAGCTTAAAACTGATTTTAATGTACGTGCTAAGGTTTATTTGCTGGTGAAACCGGTTTTAACTTCGGAAAGTGAAGCAATTGAGGATGCGGTTATATCAGCAGAATATGCTGAGGGGGTAGGAGTTGACCGCATAGCATACTGTCCTTCAACCATCCACAAGGGAACATTAATGGAAGTTTTATGGCGAAGGGGTTCATACCAGCCCCCATGGATATGGAGTGCCATTGAAATCATGCGCAGGGTCAGAAATTTAGTTAAAATTCCGGTGATAATGGACACGGCAGGATTCGGAACCCGAAGAGGACCTTTCAACTGTAAAAAATGCAATTCCAAATTAAAGGATGCAATAATTAAATCTAATATCAAACAAACCATTCCCGAAGAATTTGAATGCGAATGTAAAGTTAAATGGGAAGCAGATGTCGAATTTTCGGATGTGACCAGATCAACCACTAACATCTTAAAAAACCATTGAAAAAGATATGGAATAAAAATAATTAGTGATGTGAACAAGTATGCCCCAATGTAAAGAATGCAAATTCTATAAACCCATTGACAATGAGAAAGGAAACTGTTTCGGGCAAGAAATCCCTGGTGACATGGATACTGATAAATGTCTGGTGAATGCCTTCCGACCAAAATAATAAATCAAATCAGTTCTATTCGACAAATAATCAATTCTTCTTTCTTTCGCAACTATAACATAATTGAGTGTCACGATTTGTTTTGAAAATCTTCCCACATTTTTTACACGTAACCTGCTTGACCAGAGGTTTCTTTCTAACATAATTTTTGAACAGTTTAAGAGGAGTAGTGCAAGCATCAGCATGGATCCCTGCTTTTGCTTTCCTGTTTAAAGCTTCTTCAGCATATTTCTTTTCCAGAGCTTCTTCATCATCTTTAACCATTATTAAAACCACAGTTGATGTTAGATTTTTATAATTTGAAAACAAATTATGAATATATATTAATTACTAAATAATTCAATCCTTAATAAATGACATTGATGTTTTACTAATTAAAACCCCCATAGATTAACTATAATCCAGTGTTAGACAGTATATTAAGAAAATTTAAAAAAGATAGGATATTTGATAAAATGCGAATTGGAGGCCATATCACATCAACTCTGGAATTCCCAAGTCACATGTCCATTGTTGTTTTCACAGCCGGATGTAATCTAATGTGCCCATACTGCCACAATCCAGAACTTATAGATATGAATGGTGGGGAGGATATCCCATTAGAAAAGTTATATAAAATAATTCATGATTCAAGTGATTTTATCGATGCAGTGGTTATTACTGGTGGTGAACCCCTCCTCCAGATTAATGATACAAAGAAGCTTTTTGACTACTGCCATGAATGTAATTTAAAAACCAAACTTGATACAAATGGATGTTATCCAAAAAAGCTTGAAGAAATTATAGAATTGGTGGATTACATCGCATTAGATGTTAAAGCACCATTCAACAAATATAAAGAAGTTATTGGTGATGATGTGGGCGATTTAGTTAAAAAAAGTATGGAACTTGGTTTTGAATCAGATTCTTTCCTGGAGTGTAGAACCACCTACGTACCATCCCTAATGAACCCTGCAGATATAGAAAAAATAGCCAAAGAAATAAATTGCGACTTGTACACCCTTCAGCAGTTTAGAAACCGTACAGTTTTAGATGTAAAACTCCAAAACACACCCAACACCACTAGAAATGAGCTTTTTGATATTGCTAATAAGATAAAACCTTTTTTAGAGAAAATAAAAATTAAGACTGGTGAATTCGGAGATGAAATTATAAAATAATCCCTAAATAAATTTGTTCCCCTTAATTACGATGAATGAACCTTCACCATATCCTTTTTTTACAGGTTCAATATCGTTTAATCTTTCTCCAGCTTGAAATATTGTTTGTCTGAAACTGAAATCTCTGAAATGAGCCTTTTTCATATATGAAGCAACCTCTTTTACTGAGTAGAATGTTGCATCCTTGTAAAAAGTACTTTCATCTTTATGCTTTTCATATAATTTTCCCAATGGACTTTCAGCATCTATAAAACCGATTATTAAACATCCCTTGGGTTTTAAAACCCTATAAGCTTCTTTAAACGCTTTTTCAACATCATCTAAAAAGCATATTGTAGTCACCATTAAAACAAAATCAAATTGTGAATCTTCAAAGGGAAGTGATTCAGCAACTCCTTCAATGAATTTTATACCTCTTTTTTCTGAGATTTTCCCCATCTTCTTGGAGGGGTCAATCCCTAATTTAATTCCAAGTGGTGCTGCAAAACGTCCGCTACCAACACCAACTTCAATACCATTTTTGCTTTTTGGCAGCACATCTTTAACTGCCTGAAGTTCTGATTCATAGATAAATCGATTTTTATCGAACCATTCATCGTATTTTTGTGAATAATTTTCAAAAGGATCATAATTTACCATTTTCCCCATCCTATACAATTTATAGTAAAGCTAGTTCATGAAGTCTATTCAATAAGATACCTATAAAAAATCTTATTCACCTAAAAGCGTTGCAAAGAGAAATATTTTTTTAATTAAAGTCTCGTTTAGTATCATTTGTAAGGCAAGATACTGTTTGATGTGTTTATATACTTATCCTTAAATTCATTAGTTTTTTTCACACCAGTCTTTGAGTGCTTCAATACATGCCTTTTTTATGGCACCTTTTTCAAAATGGAATTTCTTGTATGATTTTTCTCTAAATTCATCCATGAGTTCCATGGGTATCCTAACATTGAGAGTTTTTTGATTGGGCATACTATCACTACTATTGTAACTGCAACAAAACTATTTAACTTTTTTGATTGCAATATAGCAACAAACATAGATATAAACTTATATATTATAATAATTAAACATGATAGTTAGATGAAAAAATTCCAAGGTGGGAGAAATCTAATAATAACCGAAAAAGTACAGATAATGTATAAAATCAAAAGAGAAACCTTCATTTCTGATTTAGGGGTAATAATCCTATTTATATTAACATCAATTGGAGTAAAAGTTTTAAGCCTCTTTTAATATTTCTAATCTAATGATTAAGCTAAAAAATGACGCTGAAATGTTTAAAAAAATTAGTCGATACCTAGGAGGTAAATAATGGAATCAAAATTTGCTACATGTTTAAACTGTATTGATGGCAGAGTTCAAATACCGGTTATAAATTGGATAACCAATAATTATGAAATTGATTACGTAGACATGGTTACCGAAGCTGGAATGGATGGTTTATTAGCTGATAACAGTTTTAATCCAGCCCATATTCTTCGTAAGTTAGCTATCTCCATTGGAAACCATGATTCTAACAACATATTTATTGTGGGGCACTATGATTGTGCAGCAAACCCAGTTGACGAAGATGTGCATAAAGAACAGATTAAAAAAGCAGTTCAGAGAATAAAAAACTACACCCGCTCTAGTGAAATTACAGGACTGTGGGTTTCTGAATATTTTGAAGTTGAAAAAATATGCATAATCGGAGGAGTAAATGAAGATGATTCCCCAGTGTATGAGTACTCAACATCCTGATAATGTTAACAGTCCCTTTTTTTCATCTTCCAGTGAAATAGGTGGTGAAGAAGAAATAGCTGAGGCTTTTTATGTTTTTTCACACCTGGGCTGTGATGAACAAATGTGGGATTGTGAGGGTAAAGAAGTAGATAGTTATGTAGTTAAAAAATTGTTAAGCCGATATGGTGAATTCTTTAATGAAAAAATATTAGGAAAAGATTTATTTCTTACATTAAGAGTTCCTAACCCAACTGTAGAGAAAGCTGAAGCTAAAATTCTGTTAGAAACTCTAGAAAGCATACCTCGATCATTTGACGCAGCTAAATTATTTTATGGAGAAGACATAGCTCCAGTTTTCGAAGTAATTTTGCCCATGACCGGATCATACAAATGTATTGACCGAATATACAGATATTACTCTAACTTCGTTATCGGAAAACAAAACGAATCATTTAAAGCAGGAGATATTACAATTGCTGAGTGGATAGGTGAGTTTAAACCTGATGAAATAAATGTTATCCCCTTGTTTGAAGATTTGAATGGCATGTTGAATGCTTCAGAAATGACCCGGAAATACCTAAATGATAAAAATGTGGATTTCCAGAGAATATTTCTCGCCAGATCAGACCCTGCCATGAATTATGGTTTAATAAGTGCAGTATTAATGAATAAATTAGCCCTATATAATTGTAATTTATTATCCGAAGATATAGGTGTTGATATTCATCCAATTATTGGTGTTGGTTCCGCGCCTTTCAGGGGTAACTTAACCCCGCAAAATGTGGACAAATTAGCTTTAGAATATCCCAGTGCTCATACCTTTACCATTCAATCTTCTTTTAAATATGATCATCCTACCAATGAAGTTTTTGATGGTATTGAAAAATTAAAGTCAATAAAACCTTCTAAACCTCATGAAGTGGATGAAGACAGATTTATGGAAATAATAAACAAATACAGCTCAGAATATGAGAAACAAATATTATCCTTAGCACCTACCATCAACAAAGTAGCAAAATATACACCCCTCAGAAGAAAAAGAAAACTTCATATTGGTTTGTTTGGCTATTCAAGAGATTTAAAAGGCGTTTCATTACCCCGGGCAATCTCATTTACTTGTGCATTATATTCGATTGGATTACCACCCGAGATCCTAGCTTTAAATGCTTTGAATGAAGACGATCTCTCATTCCTAAGTGAACATTATCTAAACTTTGAAAAAGATTTAAAAGATGCTTTAAGATATTTGAATGAGGATTCACCGTTTTTACCACAATCTGTAAAAAATGGGCTAAATTTCATTGATTACGAGGTCCATGAAGAACACCAAAAAATCACAAGCGATTTAATAGAGATTATAAGGAAAGATAAAATGAATAATGCTCATGAAATGATTTTAAGAGCTGCGCATTTGCGAAAATTCATTGGTTAATCTAGAAGTGGTGTTAAGTGGGGAATTAGAATTAGTAACGAGTATCGGAAGGACTTAAAGAATTAGAATAAAACAACATATTGAAAAAATTGTTTAAAAGTCATATTCCGGTTACACTGAGTACCATTTAACTTAAAAAGTGACAGAGATTAAATAAAATTATCTTTGAGATGTTTAATTTTGGTTAGATGAATACCATTTGGCGATTTTAGAAAGGTATTTAATTTAGAAGGACGTATATTCAGTTCAATTCCAAAAATAACCAGTTAAATGCTGTTTTTTTGCTAACCTTCATAATCACATGGATGCTTAGTTCGTGGCCCTTTAAGAGAAGAAATAGGATGAAGAGGTTTTGCTCTACCCACTTACTACATCTTTACTCACCTATGGGGACACTTCTAGCTATCATAAGGACTATGTGGCATTTACCCTTCACTTGAATGGCACTTATTCTGGAGTGATAATGGATTTATAGGAAGACTCTATTCCAATAGTTTGTTAGGATTTTTTGTATAAAAAAGGTTAAATTAATTAATAGGTTCATTTTTAATCCTGCGAGAAAACAAATATAATTACACTTCCAATAAATCGAAAGCCATATCTCGGATTTTTTTCATTTCATCAATTCTGGATTCTTCCACATAATTAAGGGTAACCACTAATTTTCCTCCAGCGGTGAGCGCCCCTATTACTAATGGAAAACGCTCATCTGTAGATGGTGCGAAATACATTTTCTCCACCTTAATATCCCCATACACATCAGGGACATCAGGATTGCCAAGATTGGTCATCACAGTTCCAGGACTAAGTTTTAAAAATCTATGGGCTAATTTAATAGCTTCATTATTCTTATCACTGGCAAAGGTTGATAATTTGTCATATCTGGTAAATCCGGGAGGCACTGTTTCTGCCAGGATACCGAAACTCGCTATCGCATCAATAAGTGTAGGATCCATTTGTTCTATGGTTAATAGGGGTTCAAAAAGAAATGCAGAATTAATATTATTGGTTGCTGTGTCATGGAATCTTTTAACGTTCTGCCAGAAATTTCTTTTAGGATTATAATCGAATTGGAATATCACTCTGCTTATATAAAGACAGAATACATCAGGGACTTTCATCCGACCTCTTAAATCAATGGGTAATGCTACATTTCTATTTTTACCCTTAAATGGTCCGGATATGTGGTGGTGTGCTGCTAAAAATGCCGTGCTTAACGCTGAATTAACAGTGACGCCCTGTTCTCTGCATCTTGATATTAGATTGCTTGTTTGGCCTTCAGATAGTTCCAATAATTCAATTCGGTACTCATTTTCATTCCAGTAAGCCTTGTGAATATTTTCAAAGTCATCCTGGTCAAAGAGTACCAGGTCATTTCGCCACTTTTTATTCATTCTGTTTATCATAAATTTCTTCAATGACGTTCTGAGAGATTCTTTCAGGGAGCTTTTTTTTAGACTATAAGGGGAGAGACCTTCAGACGATAGGTTAGGTGGTAGTGGTAATTTTTTAACTTCCCTGTCAGGTTCTGCCGTGTGGTATAGCATATCCCGGATTAGATACACCAGCGCCCGACCATCACAGATTGCGTGCTGACCATAAACCATGAAATCAGAAACTTCAGAAGATTTTATTAAAACAAAACGGATTAAAGGCCCTTTAAATATTTTAAAGGGGATTCTGTTTTCATAATTTAACTCTTCCTGCCATTGATTGTCAGATTTCCACTCTACAACACGAAGAGGTATCTCGGGAACATGGTCGTTGTAGAAATATGCTTTATTGTCTTCATCATACACTACTCTTGATGATAAAAGTGGATGTATTTCTTTTGCTTTATTTATGGCATTTCTTAGCCTTTTCTCAGATATGGGACCTTTTATTCTGCAAACAACAATCACATTGGATAAAGGATTCCAAAGAAATTTTCTTTCATCCCCCACCAGTATGCGTATCCTCCCCGGATTAGACTCATTATTTTGGTGCATATTATATCCGCCTTATTAATGGGCATATCACTATTGAAACACTTGCTTTTGTTATGTTGATAATTCATTTATATATTTTACTGACCGGTCAGTAAATACGATTTTAAAAATATTATTTTTTCTGCGCTTCAAACTGATCTACAAAAAAATCAATGTATATTGATTTCATAACGTTGAAAAATCGTTTATCCAATTCTTCTCTGTCCATCTTGTAGAATTCACAGAATTTATCCCCATATAAAAATAACATCAATATCGGAGCGGTTCCAAAGAAAAAAGTAGATACAATTAAGTCCATCCGATCATCAATATCCACACCCATTTCTGCTATTTTTGGAATAGCAGCATCAAATAGGGGATTAATCATACCCACTATAGATTCACTTTCAGGATTACTCTTAAGTAACTCCATGGCAATGACTTTTAATGCTTTATCATTCTTACTGAAGAAATCCATCCTCTCTTGCAAGCGTTCATAAAGATCTTCTTTGTTAATGCTGGTAATCTCTTGAATGTAGTCTTCTTTTTCCGGAAAATAACTTTTTATATACCTTTCTATCAGTTTTTCAAGGATATTTTTTTTACTTTTAAAATAATAATAGATGAGTGGCTTGGATACCTTTGCTTTTTTGGCTATTTCATCTACCCCTGTAGCATCATAACCTTTTAGAGCAAAAATTTCGATAGCTGCTTGCAGAAT
>JAHKLP010000055.1 GCA_020855015.1 Methanobacterium sp. | reverse complement strand
TTCAAAACACCTTTGAGGATATTAACTACTACATTGGCTAATCTGAAACCAGCTGCACCCACAATTATGAATCCAATAACCTCAAAAACACCATGCGGTATTACAGCTATAATAAAGTCCCCCAGTTCATACTGGGAACCAGCGTAACCAAGGAAAAGACCATTGTATATCAGGAAATATGCAGTTCCCAACCCAAAGAGTATTCCCCCAAAATACATCATCAGTATAACAGTAAGGTTATGGGTCATCAAGGAAATAGTGTCAAGCTTTAAAATACCCTTAGCAACACCTTTTTCAAAAGCTCCGAATATACTGGCTAGTATTGGCTCTAACATCCCTGCAAAGGCGTATCCAACAAAAACGGAACATATAAAAATCATAGCTGATAGAACTAGAAAAACTTCGTTACGACTATATAGTCCACCCAACAAACCTTCAAATCTTTCCTTAGCCATTTTATAACTCCTGATATCTATGATGTTTATTTGTATGATTTTAATTATGAATATTATTTTTTTAAACTTATCTAATTTAATATACTTTTAGCTTTGTCATTAGCATTTTCTCTTTTGGTTTGGAGGTCTTCAAAGAAATTTTTCATCATCTCTGCAGCCTTAGTTTTACATTCACCACACATAATACTACCTTCCCTGCATTCATGATAGATCTCTTTTAACTCATCATCAGAATAAAGAAGATGGTAAAGTAACATTTCATAAACAACACAATCTTCTGGAATACCACCCTTATCTTGTTGTTCGGCTAGACTCTCCCTCCCACCAGTTTTAGCGGACTTCAATTTTCCTATAGCCTCCTCAGCTGAATCACTAAGGAATATGGCAGTTTTCGGTTTGCTACTGGACATTTTACCTCCGGTAAGTCCGGTGATGAAGCGGTGGTATGTCGAAGAAGGGCTTATGAAATTGTATTGGGAACTGAATCGTTCAGCAATATCCCGTGTTAGACGTATATGTGGGTCCTGATCCGGCCCCACTGGAACTACTGTGGGTTTAGGACCTCCTAATTCCTCTAGTTGGGGATGTAATATGTCTGCAACCTGAATTAGGGGTGTGTATAAGTGTGCTATGTTGGTAGAACCTGAAAAACCATATATGGATTTCATCTCGTTCATATTCACTCTTTTAGCCAGTTTATATGCTAAATCCCCCACAGTTTTGTTTTCAGATTGAAGGTATATATGTAAATTATCATTATCAGGATCTAAACCCAGTGCGATGTAGTTGGTGATGTATTCCTCTATTGCGATCCTTTTAGCCTCTGGGAAATTTATTCCTCGTGCTGAATATGATTCCATATCAGCTATGGGGATGTAGATCTCAGCACCTTTTTTCTGGTACCAGATTAACTGATCTACAACCATCTTATGGCCTATGTGCATTTTACCACTGGGCATCATTCCGGTTACCACGGAGAATTTGTCGTTTTCCCTCATAGCCTTTAATATCCTACCATAATCCCTGTGACCAAATATTACACCTCTACGCATGAGAATGTGGGGGTTCTCAATATCGTCTAAGACGTCATGAAATGGTTTAATTCCAAATTCTTCTATGAGCTTTTCATAGTTTAATATGGCTGAACTCCATGGATCTATCAATAAATCACCTTTATATCATTATAATTAATAGTTATAATCAGTTAATAAAGTTTTGATCGTTGCAAAGAGCATTATGGTCGGGTCCACTCAACATTGTAGTAGGTTATATCCTGTTCATCATCCACCACTGCCATGAGGAGTTTTTTCTTAACTCCATGGGCAACACGGACGTAACTGGAGAAATTAAAGATGGATATGTTTTCATCTTCAGTTACCACTTTCACCACAAAGTCAGAATGACCATCACCTGGAGATTTGCCTCTTTCGTATAGTCTGAACTCGGAGCCATATTTGAAACCGGTTTTAACAATATATCCCCTGTTTCGCAAGTCTCTGAAGACAATGTATTTGTAAAGCATGCCTTGGTTCTGAACCATTTCCCACATTTCATCCACAGATAAGATTTTCCCATTAGGAGTTTTATCCAGTATTCTGATCTTACCTTTTTCCTGAAGGTATAAAGCTTCCATTGGAGAAAGTTGCAATTCATCCAAGTTGAATTTACCATAGTGGCTTTTTTCATGGAGGGCGACAGCTTTTTGATCTTTTATTACAACCAGTTCTCCTCTCAACACCGCGTCCATGTTTTTACCTTGTTATTTTTGTTTCCAGTACTCAATTGTCTGTAAATATTCTAATTGCCCATAATCTAATTATCTTTCCTGGTTATATAATTCTCCAAGAATAATCAAGATCTTGGGAGTTTTATCTATCCTGGGAGTGCAATTTTTCCAGATCAGTTTCTCTCTTATTCAATCGGACCATAAATGATGCTATAAGACCGTCCAAAAAGAGGTGGGTGCTGTCCTCAAAGAGAGTACCCATAGGGGTTAAATCATCGTAGTTACCCTTAAGAACATGGGAAGTGTAATATTTCCATGGTACTTTACTCTTACTGTCAATGTTTACCACAACATCAGCATTTTTTCCAAGAGTTGAATCAAGATCAGTAGTTACACCCACAACTTTGGTTCCGACTTCTTTAGCAGTTTCAGCGGCAAGCGTCACGGTTTTGGTTTCCCCAGATCCAGAAATAGCTATTAAACAGTCTTTATCAGTGAGGGCGGGAGTGGTTACATCTCCCACCACATAGACCCTGAATCCCAGGTGCATCAGGCGCATGGCAAAGGCCTTGCCAACAAGCTCCGATCTGCCACTTCCTACAATAAATGTTGAATCTGCCTCATTTATACATTCAACCATTAATTCAACCTGTTTTTCATCAATTCGGCTTATAACTTCCAACGCATGTTTGGCTATCCCTTCGGCGGTTTTTTTTATGTATTCCATATCTACATACCTTTTTATTTTTTAATGGGTAGGGATTTAAACTTTAAAATCCATTTATTCAAAAGTCTATCATTAAAGTCCGGTTATTCTTATTCCAGCCAGTTTTATTTTGTTACGGATGTTAAGATTTATCAGGAGGGGTGTTATTTTTTCAACAATTCTAGCGTTTTCCAGTGGGCCGCAATCTATAGCCCTAACTCCAGGTATTTTCTCTGCCAGGTTCATTACCTCTTCTTTGGCTTCCTCGTCATCTCCAGAGATCAGGCAGTCGCAATCTATTTCTTTTTCTATGTTGGTAAGGCTGGCGGCGCTGATATTGTTGAAAGCTGAGACAACCCTAACATTTTTCTCTTTAAGGAAGTTGGCTGTTCTTTCTGCTGCTGAACCATCCCAAACATTCACGTATTTCACAGGACTTCCACCCAGACAGCTTTCCATGGGTACAGTGGCATCAATCAGGATTTTATCTCCTGCATGATCTTTGATACTTTTAAGGGTAATCATCTGGGCTTGTAATGGTACAGTTAAGACTAGCAAGTCGGCTTCACTCGCTGTCTCTTGATTGGTCATTCCTTTAACATTGGTGCATTCATCAGACTTTAACATGTTTTTAATAAGATTAATAGCATTTTCAGCCTTTTTAACATCCCTGGATCCGACAATTACTTCTTCACCTGCATTTGCAAATCTCAAGGCTAATCCCAATCCTTGATCACCAGTTCCACCTATTATTCCGATCTTCAAAGAAAAACATCCCCTTTAAATTTTTTCCTAATCGTCAATTCATCATTTTTTTCTATACTTCTTTTTTCATATTAAATAATTGTGATTAAAAATAATTTAATTCAATAATTAATTGCATTTTAAAATGAGAATTTTGTGCATACTCAATTTTATACAAATTATTTATTGAAAATAGTTTAAATCATACTATTAATCATATCATAAATTAAATTCCAATCATTGATTCAGATCATCATTTCAATGAATTCCAGGCTTTTGATGACGTCAGTGGCATCTTTAACTTCCACCACCAGGACACCATCATATTTAACATCATTCAGACTTCTAAAGAACTTATCAAAATCTATACTCCCACTTCCGAGTGCATTGTGCTGGTCCCAAGT
>JAHKLP010000061.1 GCA_020855015.1 Methanobacterium sp. | reverse complement strand
TCAATCAACTTTTCCAACTGGAGCTAAATAAATAGTAAATTCATCCTCACCATCTAAACGGAGCAAATCATCCAAGTATTCCTGGTCATAGGCCCCTATGGCACACGTACCAGCTCCAATAGCCTCACAGGCAAGATACATGTTCTGACCTACGTGTCCCGCATCCATGGCTATAACCTTATGAGAATCTAATCCATAACGCCATTCCATTCGGTAGGGTATAGCACTCCAGATGAAGGTTACTGCAGATTTCCCGGCAAATATCTGGCCGAATGTTCCCTTAATCATCTTTTCTGCGAGATGTTGTTCAGAAAATTCAAAGAGAAGTTCATGGGTTAATGGTAGATAACGATAGATTCCGGGATCAATTTTTTCGCCAGATTCAGCTCCCTCCACATTAAAAACCGCCAGGTATGTTTCAAGGGCATGACGACAACCAGCTGAGGGGACATTGCGGAAAGCATAATCCCCAGCATAAATGCGGATTCCCTGAGTTGCCCAAAGGAGGAATGACAATTCCATGAGAGTTAAGGGGTTTTGATTATAATTCCTTCGACTTTCCCGGTTTTTAATGGCCTCTGAAAGACTAATATTGAAGAATTTATCCCAATCAGCCGTGAGAAGTTCAATCCGTTTAGACTCAGCTGAATAAGGTTTCTCAATTGGGGGAGCTTTTATTCCCATACTCTGGTCAGTTTTAGAAAAATCGATAGTTTTTCTTATGGAGTCTTTTAAAAAGTAACGATATTGTTCAAGATTCATTTTCATCCCCCTTAATCTTTTAATTTATCTTTAAATCCTATTTTTAATATTAAACTATTATTCCCATTATTCGGGCTGGTTTTCTAATACGGTCTTAACAAATTCTCCAATACTCTTTATGGATGCTTCTGCACTTGGCAGATGCGAATGAAACATCTGCCAGCAATGGAACATGTCCTGCCACACTTCTAAATTCACTTTCACTTCCTTCTCAACAGCAAGATCTCTAAACCGGTTAATATCGCATAAAAGAAGCTCTCGACTACCGGCTTGGAGCATGAGTGGTGGAAGGTCTTCTAAATCTCCATATATGGGGGATGCCAAAGAATTTCTTGGATCCATACCCTTTAGATATAACTCCCTGAATTTGTCCAGTTGTTCATGGTCGATCCAGTCTTTTACATCCTTCAGATGATTGTATACAACTGGAAAGGTTAGGTCAACCACAGGAGACATGCAGACAGCACAAAAAGGTAAATCAAGCCCCATTTTTTTCAATGCAAGTATGGTGGAAAGTACCAGGTTACCTCCAACGGAAATGCCAGCTATCACTATATCCCTACCCTGAAAACCTTCTTCCAGCAGCCATAAATATGATTGCAGACAGTCTTCAACTGCAGCAGGGAAGATATTTTCTTCATCAAGTTGGTAATCAACGCTAAAGATTGATAAACCAGTGTATTTGGATAACATCTGGCAGAGGTCCTGGTGTCCATAGGTAGATCCCATGTTTAAACCACCGCCATGGAAAAATAAGATAACTTTCTCATGGCTGCTTTTGGGGGTTACAATCCAATATGATTGTGCAGGAGCATCCTTTTCCTCCAGAATTTTAAAAGGTCCATTGGAACTGAAAGAAAGATAAAATTTATTTAAATCATGAGTCAACTTTTTAAGATTACTTTCTTCTGGGATAATGTTGTTTTTTATTAGTCTAACCAGATTTTCAGCATCTTTATTCATTAAAAAATCCATCCTAAACTATATTAAAATTTCTAGGGTATTTTATCACAAATTAGGATTATTTCTTTATAATTATTTGTTCGGTAAATTCTTAAGATTATGGGCAATGAATTAAGATTTACTTAATTTAATATTTCCCCTTTAAAATGTTCATTTACTTTTTTTTTAAATTAATAATTATTTTTCTTGTTCTCAATTTTTGTTTTTTTAACAAATTTTAAGCATATATGGTAAACATAGTTTACTTTTAGTAAAGTTTATATAACATTATGTAAAGTATGTTATACATGGTGAGGACATGAATTTAAAAACTTTAGGAAATGCATTAAAGATAACATCTGGATTTATCACCGCTTTATGGGTGGTAGGATTAATAGTAGGAAATATTTACCTAGTTGCTCTGGCAATTGCAATGCTCATTGTAATAATTCCCGTGGTTTATGTTAAAAGGGACCAATTGGATGAAATGTTCAAGGGCAAGGATGATCTCATAATAGAAGATGAACGAACACATTTAATAAATGAAAAAGCATCTAACATGGCCTTAGGAATATCCCTGGCAATAATCATCTACGTGGGTGTAATTATTGTGGCATTAAGAAACAGTTACCCTCAATTAACCCTGGCAGGATATACCTTATTTGCAGTTGCAGCGCTTTTTTTAGTGATTTATTTCTTATCCGGGATTTATTATCGTCGTAAGTATTAATATGGAACTATATGAATCGGAATTGGAATAAAATGATGGGGATGTAATTGTGAATAATGTTGCGAGTATCGAAAGTACAGAATCAATGGCTGAAAAAAAATTAATGAAAAGGAAAGCACTTTATTTTATTGTCTTAACATTCTCCTTCAGTTATTTGTTAGCTGGAACATACTATATTTTAGGTGGAAGGATAGAAAATGTTGAATTCATGTATATGGCCATATTATACATGTTTATCCCAATGATTATGGCTATAGTTCTTCAAAAATTTGTTTACAAAGATTCACTGAAAGTATTGGGCATAAACTTCAAAGTAAATCGATGGTGGTTAGTGGCATGGCTTTTACCGCTATTTTTATCATTGTTAACTTTGGGGATAAGCTTGATAATGCCTGGTGTACAATTCTCGCCGGGTATGGAAGGATTTGTTGCTAGATTAAGTGGCACTTTAACACCCGAACAGTTAAACATGCTAAAAACTCAAATTGCCAGTGCTCCATATCTTATCTTCCTCTCTGCAATAATTCAAGGTTTAATCTACGGGCCAACCATCAATGCGGTGGCTGCTTTTGGTGAAGAATATGGTTGGAGAGGTTTCCTCCTGAAACAATACAGTTAT
>JAHKLP010000023.1 GCA_020855015.1 Methanobacterium sp. | reverse complement strand
GGCAAATAAGCCAGATTAGACATTAAAAGAAATACTTTACCAATAAAGGTAATCTTTTTTTCTCTTAAACAAGGTCTAAATCAGTTTAAAATTATTATATTAAACTTATTCTGGATATTGCCAATTTTTTTGATTCGATTAGTCCCTAATTAATATAACATGTATATTAATATATTAGACTATATTAATGAGTAATAGGAGATATTAGAGTCACGAGATTCTAATAACTCATCTTAAAAAAACCCATTTGAAAAAAAAATCAGTAAAATCTATTCATGAGTTTAGTGATCTTAAATTGATGAATGTCCAGTGATTATGGGGATTGTTGTGAAATATGGTTAATTAATGTATAATAAAGATCATAAATCAATTAACATTAATCGAGGGTAATAATATGGTAATTTATTCAATTCTACTAAGTTTATCTTCAATAGCACCAACGTTTAACGCTTCAAAACTACCTATCAATGAAGATTACCTTCGTTTATTAATGCTTATTGTTGTGATTATTTTAGTAGCAATAATTGCTGAGAGAATTGAAAAAATTCGAAAACTGAACGACTTGAACAGACAACTCCAAAAACAGAGTGAAAAACTGGAAGATGCTAACCAGGAGTTGGAGGCATTTGCATATTCTGTTTCTCATGATTTAAGAGTTCCATTAAGAGCTATTGATGGTTTTTCGCGAATACTGGTTGAGGATTATGAAGATAAACTGGATGAGGAAGGAATAAGACTCCTAAATATCGTTCGAGAAAACACTGCCAAAATGGGACACCTGATTGACGATATTCTACTTTTATCCCGAGCTAGCCGCCAGGAGATGCTTTTAAACGAAATTGACATGGCTGCCCTGGCAAGAAGCGTTTATGATGAATTCCAAACCGATGTAACAGACAGAGATGTTGAGTTCACTGTGGGAGATATTCCCAATGCATATGGTGACCGGGCAATGCTTGGTCAAGTATTCCAAAACCTTATTGGTAATGCTATAAAGTTTACGAGAAACAAAAACCCGGCTATTATTGAGGTAGGTGGTGAAAAAGAGGGGAAAGAGATAGTATACTATGTTAAAGATAATGGAGCCGGTTTTGACATGAAATATATTAACAAACTTTTTGGCCTCTTCCAGAGATTACACAGCCCTGAAGAATTTGAAGGAACTGGGGTTGGACTTTCCATTGTACAAAGAGTTATTAGGCGACATGGCGGGAGTGTATGGGGTGAAGGAGCAGTTGGTGAAGGTGCAACCATCTATTTCACTCTGCCCAAAGATAAACCTAAAAAAAAGAAGAAGTAAATTCATGATGTTTTATATTTGAATTGTAAGATTTTGATGGTTTTAATAGAGTATTAAAAGGTGTTTAAATGGACGTTGAAGAAGCTGAAATTCTTTTAGTGGAAGATAATCCAACTGATGCAGAACTTACCATGAGGGCTCTTAAAAGAAGAAATCTGGCTAACAAAGTAGTCTGGGTTAAGGATGGAGCAGAAGCTCTTGATTTTATATTTGCAACTGGACAGTTTGGAGATAGGGATTTTGAAAAGATTCCAAAACTTATATTACTTGATTTGAGGATGCCTAAAGTTGATGGTTTAGAAGTACTACAAAGAATAAAAGCTGATGAAAAAACCAATCATATTCCAGTAGTGGTTTTAACATCCTCCCAGGAGGATAGAGACATAGTGGAAAGTTATAAGTTAGGGGTTAATAGCTACGTCAGCAAACCAGTGGAATTTGATGATTTCATAGAAGCAGTTTCTACACTGGGATTCTACTGGATGTTGATTAACAATCCTCCTTAGTGATGTTATGGAAGAAATCATTAGAGTCCTAATCCTGGAAGATGTTCCATTGGATGCGGAACTTATAGTAAGAGAGTTAAAAAGAGAAGGTTTCGAATTTGAGAGCCATCTTGTTGAACGAAAAGAGGACTACATTAGAGAAGTAAATGAATGGCAACCCCACATCATACTGGCTGACCACTCCCTACCCCAGTTTGACGGAGTTTCGGCACTCAATATTGCCCAGGAGAAATCTCCACTCACACCTTTCATTTTTGTCAGTGGAAAGATAGGTGAAGAATTTGCTGTGGAAATGTTAAAAAAAGGGGCAACGGATTACGTACTTAAACATAATCTTTCGAAATTAGGATACGCTGTGCAAAGAGCTCTTAAAGAATTACAAGAACGTTTGGAAAAAGAGAAAGCTGAAAGAGCACTGCTGCAGAGTGAAGAGAAATACAGACTCATGGTTGAAAACCAGACCGATGTGGTGGTAAAATTTGATCCAGAGGGACAGATCCTCTTCGCCAGCCCATCATTCTGTGAGGTGCTGGGACGTAATGAGGATATGATTGTTGGTAGCAGCTTAATGCCACTGGTACACCAGGAAGACCAGAAAAAGACACTCCGCACCCTGGATAAACTGAATAATCCTCCATATGTGTCTTTTCTAGAACATCGTCTTTTAACCAGGAATGGATGGCGCTGGATTTCATGGGCCAATAAAGCCTTATTGGATGATGAAGGAAATTTAGAAACATTTGTTGGAGTGGGTCGTGACATAACTGAACGTAAACTGGCTGAAGACAGGATAATGAGATCACTTAAAGAAAAAGAGCTCCTGCTACGTGAAGTCCACCATCGTGTGAAAAACAATTTACAGATAGTATCCACTCTCTTAAGTCTTCAATCATCTGAAATCGATGATGAAGGTATGCAAGCCCTTTACCGAGAAAGTCAGAATAGAATAACCTCCATATCACTGATACATGAAAATCTGTACCAATCAGAGGATTTGACCAATATAAATTTCAAAAACTATGTAAAAAGTCTGATAGATGACCTCTTCCACTCTTTTGGTGTAAACCCAGAGAAGATCAAAATTAACATACAAATAAAAGATATTATTATGGGTATGGAAACCGCTATCCCCTGTGGCCTTATCATTAATGAGATGATCTCTAACACCCTGAAACACGCATTTCCTCATGGTGAAGGGAATATAGATCTGGAACTGTCTGAAAAAGAACAGGACCAATATTTATTGAAAATTAAAGATAATGGAAAACCATTTCCTGATGACTTTGAAATAGGAAATACAAACACATTAGGAATAAAACTTATCCAAAGCCTGGTAATGCAGTTAAATGGAGAGTTAACAATGAATAAGGAAGATAAGGAGTTCTTAATTGAGTTCGATGAACTTAAATATAAGGAGCGGATCTAATGGCAAAATCCCGTATACTGGTGGTTGAAGACGAAGCAATAGTTGCCATGGGCATTAAACAGAAATTGGAAGAACTAGATTATGAGGTAGTGGATATTGTATTCACTGGGGAGGATGCTGTTGAAACGGCATTGCGAGAAGAGCCAGACCTGATTTTGATGGATATTGTCCTGAAAGGGAGTATGGATGGTATTGAAGCTGCAGGTAGAATACGGAATCGGTTGGATATCCCTGTGATTTACTTGACTGCTTACTCAGATGAAGAAGTCCTGGAAAGAGCCCGTATAACCGAACCCTACGGCTATATAATCAAACCATTTAAAAAGAGTGAACTTAATGCTAATCTGGAAATGGCGTTATATAAACATGCCGAAGACCAGCAAAAGAGTGAAAACCTAAAGAAAAAAATATTAGCAGATTTTTATGATTTCATCATGAATATGCCCACCGCTGCAGATCAGTCTGATGTTGAACTCAGGAACACCCTACTTAAACTCTTCGCATCACGACTTGAAGAGGAGATGAGGCCCCGTTTTGAGCAAGAACTGGGAGATACTGTGGAAGAAAAAGGTATAGATGATCTAGAGGGCATTTATAACGCCTACCTTGACTGGGTAGCACACCTTTTCACCGAATTCGGTATACAAACAAAAATAGATGCTAAGGGCAAGGAATATTTCTTTAAATTCCTTAACTGCCCCTGGCTGGAAGATGCGAAGAAAAAACCTGTTTTCTGCCTGAACTGTCAAGCCATAATACAACAATCCTTCGATTGGACTGGTATGGAGGGCAAAGTAGATAAGAGGGCCACCATTGCTGAGGGAAGAGAGAACTGCATCTTCAAATTCAATGTACCATTCATGGAAAAAGATAAACCTGGAAAAAAATAGACCAAATACTTATTTTAATTATCTTTTCCTTTTATTTTATTTCTTACTACAATTCTTTTTCTAATTCATCCACTATACAGCCGTCTCTGTAGAATATATCAATTATTGGACCATAATCCATTCACCAAATTATTAAAAACTATATTGACATTATAAGCATAATGATTTTTATCTAAATAGATCAATATTCATTGTGAAATCATATCATAGATTAAATTTGATGAATTAATTACAGATCTATCAAAAAAAAGAGGTTGTGGTGATTTAATGAGTCTCATTATTACTTACATTGGGAGCAAAGGCTGCGTAATGGCGGGTGACAGGCGAAGTATAGGTTTTCTAGGGGATAAAGACCAGAGAGAACTCCTGGAAGAGGATTTATACTCAGGTAAGATTAAAACAGATGAAGAACTCACCAAAAGAGCCAAAGAACTTGGTATAAACCTTAAAATAACCGATGAGAGCCAAAAGGTGAGGAATCTTGACAAAGTACTGGTGGGTGAGGTAAAAGTTCGGGCCACTCACGAGACCAAACGTAAAAGGATTTACGCTACCACCAATGGTTACTACCAAGTCGAGCTTACTGGTTCAGAGATTGAAAATATTAAAAGCGGCAAAACCTCAATCGTGATATTCGGGAACAAACTAACCAAAGAAATTGCGGGTAAACGCCTTAAAAAACATTGGAAATCCAAGATCAGCCTGGAAAAGGTGGGAGAAATATTCGAGAATGTTATGCGAGAAGTAGCAGAAGCCACACCTTCAGTAAGTCCACAATACGATGTCTTCATCATCCATCCCCAGATGGATCATAAACAGGCCCTGGAATTACTCAGAACCACCATTATCAGTGATGTTAAAGAACTGGAAAAATGGCGAGAAAGCCTTCGGCAGGAAATGCTTTCCCAACAACGGGACATTCAGATGGCAAACCGAATCATAACCCAGGGTGAAGTAGGGCGAGTTAAAAAGGTTGAAGATGATAAAGTTGAAGTAATACTCTCTGAGGGTGTTGAAGCATTGAATATGGACTGGAATGTCCTTGCAAAATCAGGAGCCACCATCATCATGAAAATGGAAGAACCAACTTCACTGAGTCTGGGTGACCTGGTGGTTATTGAAGATGAAAATCTATGCATTAAAAAGAACAAAACCCCTTTAAGCTGTGATATAATACTGTGTAAATCAGAATAATCAATCACTTGGCATTTTATATCTAACTGATTCAAATACAATGATTGAAATATTATGTTAATCAATGGTGAATACATGAAGTTAACCTTTCTAGGAAGTGGTGGTGGACGCTTTCGCCACTATAACTCAGCGCAGGATGACCGGCGGATTTAGAATAGACGGTATCGATGATAAAAACCTGCACCTGGATCCTGGGCCCGGGGCTCTGGTAAGAAGTTACCAGTTCGGTGTGAACCCCCTTAAACTCCATGGAATCCTGGTATCACACTCCCACACCGACCATTATAGCGATGCTGAGGTCTTAATTGAAGCCATGACCCGGGGTATGACCCGAAAAAAGGGAATGGTAATTGGTAGCCCAAGTGTTATAAAGGGATACCAGAAATGGGGGCCCTGCATATCTGAATATCATTTGAGTAAATCAAAAGTGGAAGTTATGGAAGCTGGAGATGTATTTAGATTTGATGATATTAAGATCACAGCCACACCCACTATACATGGAGATCCCAAAAACATTGGTTTTCGCCTGGAATGGGATGGATTCACTTTATCCTACACATCTGATACTGCCTACTTTGAAGATCTCCACCAGCACCACCAAAATGCTGACGTACTCATTGCCAGTGTAATTAGGCCTGATAACGAGAAGATCAGAGGACATCTATGTGCAGATGAATTCCAATTATTATTGGAGGAAACTTCCCCTAAACTGGCTATTATGACTCATCTGGGAATGAAATTCATCACGGATCATCCTGTTCAAGAAGCCATTAATATAACTAGGAAAACAGGCATAAAAACACTGGCAGCCCAGGATGGTATGGTTATTAACCTTGATAAGTTCAGACAACAACAACAGACCCTGGATGAGTACTGATTTATAACTTGAAGAAAAATAAGTGATGATATGTTTGCCTCGGTGGCTCAGTCTGGTAGAGCGCGTGACTCGTAATCTCGTGGTCGGGGGTTCAAATCCCCCCCGAGGCTTTTTTCCATTATTTTATCAAAAAGATAATATGAAATGATTTAATTTGCAAATTTCTAGTTTAACCTGTTTTTAGATTAAAATGACCCTTATTGTTGTGAATAATTAATAATTCAAATAAATTAAATACTTTAAACAATATATGAATAAAATAATTTAAATGGTTAATCGCATTAAAGCAACTTCAACTGAAATATCCAGAATATACCTTGAAAATGGTGTGTAGATGGATTTAACTTACATATTCGTGCAACGATTATTTGGTTTCATACTGGGATTGTTACTATTTTACATGACATTCAAGTTGCTTAAGGCCTTGAAAAATAAGGAAATCGCTCTTTCAATGGTTTTTTTGCATGAAAAAAGGATTATAAATCTTTTCGGTTTGACAGTGATCAGTGGATTATTAACGTTTTTTACTGGTTTAAGTTATGTTTTTTTGGGTAACAGTGTATTTATTGAACTTTTACTGGATTTAAATGCCCTGGTGATGTTATTATTTACCTTTTTCTTGCAGAAATTAATGAGGAGGGGAGAGGAATGATAGACATTATCATTGGCGCAATTATAATCATTTTGACATTTACCGCATTATGTCTCCCTTTAAAGATATTCTATAACCTATTAAGGTATAAAAAAGCTTCTTTAGGTTTAATTTTCAATAGATTAGATGAAAGTATAACTGTATTTAAAATCTACGCAATTGCTGGTTTTATTTTTTCAATCGGAAGACTATTAGACCTTTTAAACATAGTTTCTGCATCTTCAGCTGTTGATGATCTGGCAACAGTTTTAAATTTAACAACAGTTATAGTCCTGATTTATGCATTTTACAAACTGTTAAATATAATGCGAATCGAAGATCAGACAGTCTAAGTCAACTATTCATTAAAAACTATTTTTCAATAAAATGAATTAAAGCAAAATAAGCATGATGCCAAATAGCTAATAAAATGCCTTAAATATCTTCGATGAGCATTCAATTGAGCTAAGAGCATTTATTAGGTGATTTAATGAAAGTAATGTTTAATGAAGGTCTGGTAATGTGCCATGAACACTACCATTGTCCTTATGAAAGCTGCAAGCACTATTCCTGGCACGAAGAAAAAGAATCCTGCAAGACCCGTAGGTGCCAGAAACTAAGGCAGATGGTGTCCTGTACCAAAACACCTATAAAAAAGGATGATAAATAGCAAATTAATTTAATATTGTGGAAAAACTGGAATTTAATAAAAAATTTAAAAAGCATTTTAATTTTTAAAAACCGTTTTAAATACTGCAGGGGTTAATGAAACCGGACCTTAACAGATGATCAACTAGTACCATGGCCACGGCGGCTTCTGCCACTGCTGTAACCCTGGGACAGATACAGGGGTCGTGCCTACCCTGGATTTCTATCTCTGTTTCTTTCATGGTCTTAAGATCAACAGTTTTTTGAACAGTGCTTATTGATGGGGTGGGTTTAACAGCAATTCTGGTTACAATAGGCATGCCATTGGATATTCCACCTATAATACCTCCACTGGTGTTAGTGGTTGTTTTTATCTTGTCTCCATCGATGTAGTACTCATCGTTGGTGGCGCTGGCTGTTGCTTCTGCCAGTTTAAAGCCAAAACCAATCTCGACACCCTTCACTGCACCAATACCCATTAATGCCCTGGCCAGATCAGCATCCAGTTTATCGAAAACAGGTTCACCTAACCCTGCCGGGACACCGAAGGCTATGGTTTCCACCACACCCCCTACAGAATCTCCTTTTTCTTTGGCATCCAGGATCTTTTCTTCCATGAGTTTGGCTGCTTTCTGGTCAGCACATCGCACTGGATTCTTTTTGGCGT
>JAHKLP010000046.1 GCA_020855015.1 Methanobacterium sp. | reverse complement strand
CCTGATCCTTTCATAATACTGCGGATATCTGCAAAGTCCAGACTTACCAACCCTGGTTTGGTGATGAGCTCGGTTATTCCCTTGACCGCTCTTCCCAGAAGTTCGTCAGCCACCATAAATGCCTTATTAATAGGCAGGTTTGGAGCTACTTCCAGGAGTTTGTCGTTGGGTATGACGATAACCGTATCCGCAGCGCTTTGGAGTTTTTCCAGTCCTTTTTCTGCGTTTTCTCTGCGGCGCAGTCCTTCTGCACTGAAGGGCATGGTTGCCACAGCAATGGTTAGTGCACCGATCTTTTTGGCCATTTTGGCTATAATTGGTGCTGAACCGGTTCCGGTTCCACCACCCATACCACAGGTCACGAAGACCATGTCTGCTCCATCTAGTTTTTCCTTTATTTCTTCATCACTTTCTTCTGCGCATTCTTCTCCGACTTCGGGTATGCCACCGGCACCCAGTCCTCCGCAGGTATTTCTACCTATTAAAATCTTTTTATCGGAGACTGAGTAGTATAGATCTTGAGCATCGGTATTCATGGAAATGGTTTCGGCTCCTTCAATACCGATCTCCATTAATCGAGAAACGGTATTGTTTCCCCCGCCTCCAGTTCCAATTACACAGATCTTAGCACGACTTCGATGAATGATGTCCTCTAATTCATGGTCGATGCTACTATCATATCCCTGATGCTTTTCGGTTGTCTTTCTATCCCTTCTTTTTTCGGATTCCTTTATGGTATTGTCAATAATAGATTTCAATCTCTACCCCCACAGCAAATGTTACTTATCTTAAATGTGTTATTGTACTAACTTATATTTAAAAGCAACGGTTTTTTAACCAATAATTCACGACCAAGCAAAGAATTTTTGACTAATATCCAAAGATCATCTACAACATCTTACCATGGAGTGATTGTGAACACACAGATTTCACAACTGTGACAACCGAACCATTGGGGGGTAACATCAACAGTTGGAATCATTAGACTCTAAGGTCTGGGCATAGCAATGATTTCATTTATCCGTAGGTCAAAGAAGTTACCCATGTGTGCTGGCTTCAAAACCATGGCAGTGTCAACACCTTTAGCAGTTCCACCCAGAGCTATAACTTCTTTATCGGTAGGTATTAGGCCTGCATCTGCAGCCATGATACTAATTTCAACACAGACCTTAATTCCCTGGGAGAATAGTCTTAAAGTACCGGCAATAATTTCAACAGGGGTGATACCACCAAATTTATTACTAATACCTCTACCCACCCCACTGAGAGAGTGTGAACCAACATACATTTGTATTCCTTTGCGTTCCAATTTATCAACGTATTCTGGTTCAAGTTCTAATTCATCCCCGCCTTTAAATCCGGCATGGTGGGTGATACTTACTATTTTGGCATTAGGCATACTTTCGGAAACTTTCAGACTGCTTTTACCAGATACTGAGGCCACAACAATGTTATCAATTCCCAGTTCTTCTCTTCTTTCCTTAACTAATTCTATTAGTTTTTCTGTGTTTTCAGTTCCAGGTTTTTCAAAATAATATATTTTTTTCTCCATATCTCACCCCTCCATTTAAGAGTTTATAAATGATAATGATGTTAATAAATGATATTTCTTTTGATTTTTTTATTCTTTTTATTATCTGTCACTTTAAATTAGAGTATTGCCATTAGTAAATTATGTTAGATGGTTTAAGTTAAAATCATATTCTCTATTGCCCTATAATGTGTGGCTTAAAAAGATTTAATAGATAAACAACTAATTTAAATATATAATTTAGACTATCTAATTAAGATGTATCTAGTATAGGACAAGATATTTTAATATATTAATATAATAATGAGTAAATCCAATTAAAATATCCACAAAATCTTTTTAAAAAGTGATAATAATGAATGCCTTTAATTTTCTCACTCCTCAACGCAACCCTAAAACAGGCACCGGAATCACCATGATGTTAGATAAAGGCATGGGCCCGGTTACTGCAATAGATCTCCTTGAGATATCTGGAGAATATGTAGATCTGGCTAAATTTGGATGGGGAACTTCTGCCATCCACAATCGCAAGATGATACAGGAAAAGGTGGAAATCTATCATTCCTATGATGTCATTCCTTATCCTGGTGGAACTCTCTTTGAGGTTGCTTATTCCCAGAATAAACTGGAAGATTATCTTAACGAGGCCGATAAACTGGGATTTGGTGCCATAGAAATATCAGATGGGACTATAGAAATCTCAAAAGAAGAAAGGGAAAAGGTAGTTTCATTGGTGAAGGACAACGGATACGTGGTGATAACAGAGGTTGGCAAAAAAGATCCTGATAAAGATAGTTTATTAACCATCAATGACAGGATGGAGATGGTAAATCAGGATATAAATTGGGGTGCTGACCTGGTACTCATGGAGGCCCGAGAAGGTGGAAAAGGAATCGGCCTATTCGATGAACAGGGTGACGTTAAGGAAGACGAATTAGAAGTAATAATTAAAGGCACTCAAGTTGAGAAGATAATCTGGGAGGCACCACTGAAGAATCAACAAAAATATTTTATTCTTAAATTTGGTGCAAACGTTAATTTAGGTAATATTCCTCCTGATGAAATCACAGCTCTGGAAACCATGAGGTTAGGACTAAGGGGAGACACTTTGGGAAAGGTGAATCTAGGATGATCGAAGAAATAACTATCATAGGGGGTTTTGATAAGCAAGAAAATCCCGAGCCAGTGAAAAAGGTCATAATAAAAAAGGGTGAGATATTTGGAGTAGTGGGGCCAACTGGAAGTGGAAAAAGCTCCCTAATCGGTGATATTGAACAGCTTTCCCAGGAAGATACCTTTTCTAAGAGGAAGATTCTGGTAAATGGTGAAGAACCCAGCTACGAGGATCGAACCAACCCCAGAAAGAAGATGGTGGCTCAATTATCTCAGAATATGAATTTCCTTGCGGATATGACAGTTGGTGATTTTTTAAGTTTGCATGCTAAATGTCGTGGTGCTCACAGTAAATGTGTAAATGCGGTGATAGAATTAGCAAATACTTTAACTGGAGAGCCAATAAAGAAGGAACACGACCTCACAATTTTGAGTGGAGGACAATCAAGAGCGTTAATGGTGGCAGATGTTGCCATAATCAGTAATTCACCAATTGTACTAATCGATGAACTTGAAAATGCAGGAATACGAAAACACGACGCCCTTAAAGCACTGGCTGGTCATGGAAAAATTGTCATGGTAGTAACTCATGATCCTGTACTTGCCCTTATGACTGATAAAAGAATTGTGATGAAAAATGGCGGAATGCAGGCAATTGTGGGAACTAATGACAAAGAAAAGGATTTATCCAAAAAATTAAATAAAATTGATGGATTAATGTTGAGTTTACGTGATAAAGTACGTAACGGTGAAGTGATTGATAATGTTGATGTAAAGATCTAGACCAATATAAAATCCTAAAACTCATCAACATGAAATAATAAAACTAAAATGGAATCAAATAATAATTTTCAAGTCAATAAACTAATTTTCATGTTTTTATCAATAAATTCCATAAAATCTAATAAACAAATTTAATTATATAACTAAAAATATCTGACAAAAAATAATTAATTTAATTATTTAAAAGGGTGATTTTCAATGAGAATGGTTATTGTGGCTGGAACGCCTGGTTCCGGGAAAACTGCGGTTTTAATACATGCACTGCAAAGCATAAATGAAATGGGATTGAAATCAGCAGTAGTAAAAATCGATTGCCTTTATACAGATGATGATCGTAAATTTGCCAAAATAGGTGTACCCACTAAGGTGGGGCTCTCCATGGACATGTGCCCAGATCATTACGCTATTTACAACCTGGAAGAAATGATTGATTGGGCTGGTGAAAACCAGGCAGAACTATTGGTAGTTGAAACGGCAGGATTATGCCACCGTTGTGCACCATTCACTGTTAATTCTTTAGGGGTCTGTGTTATAGATGCCACCAGCGGTCCTAACACGCCTTTGAAAGTGGGTCCATTTTTAAGCACTGCAGATATTGCAGTAATAACTAAGGGAGACATGATATCCCAGGCAGAGCGAGAGATCTTCCGGGAAAGGATTCTGGAGGTAAATCCAGAATGTAAAATAATAGAGGCTAATGGTTTGAGTGGACAGGGATGTGCTGAATTGGCTGATGAATTTATGAAATCCCAGGAAGTATCTCTTGATCAGGAGAAACTCAGACATTCTGCTCCACTGGCTGTTTGTACTTTATGTGTCGGAGAAACCAGAGTTAACAAGAAACATCACCGGGGGATACTGCGCCGTATTGATGGTTTTCAGAGCTATGAGGGAGAATAAACAGATCATAAGGTGTTTCAATGCGTGAAGGTCCCGTTGATATTTCAGAGAAAAATAAAGTTTTAATGTTGCTTCCAGGTTACAACTGCGGTATCTGTGGCTACGCACGTTGTGATGAATTTGCAGGAGCACTCCTCAAAGGTAGAACACAACTTGAAAAGTGCAGGTTTCTTTATCAAGAAATATTTCAAGAAGATCTGGCTAAACTCCAGGAAATCCTAAAGGAAACCAAAGTAATTCCTGATGAAAAGAAGATTGTAGGAGTTATGGATGGCTATGAGGCTGATATTATCTTAAAACCTCTCCCTGGAGAAGAATCATGTAGAGAAACTTTATATCCATTTACCAGGGAAGAAATTAATGCAGGCGAAATAATAAGATACCGTCCTTTAGGCTGTCCTATTATTCATTTTGCCAAAGTCTTAGAAGAAAACCATGGATTAATCACAGTTCATCTCGTGGGCCCCTGTCATCGCCTTGATTCAGAATCAGAATTTGAATATAAAGATGTAGGAGTTTGTATGGTGGGAGGATTTCAGGGAACTATCGAAGGAGAGCTACCTCGAGTGGGAGAAACAGTCCGCTTTTTGCCCTACCACTGTATGATGCAAAAAGTGCACTCGGGCGTGGTTGTTCAACTGGAAGGAAGACAGGCAATCATTGAAGGTATCGATCTAAAAGTATGGGCACCTCCAGTTAAAGGAAATGAGTGAGGATTAGAAGGTAATTCGGCATTATTATTGGCATAAATCATAATAAAGAATTATTTTTCTATATTTAATTTGTGATTTTCATCTTATTTTTTCATGATAAAATGAATCAGAAACAGCATAATTATCATCAGTCAGAAAATGTTGAATATTCTGAAGTAAAAAGTAGTTTAATTACCATACCAATAAAGACAGATTATATAAAGCCCAGAGAATCTTATGATATTATCATTGAAACTGCGGTGAAGTTTTTAAAAGATGATGACTTTTTAGTGGTCTCGGAAACACCTTTAGCAATAGCTCAAGGCAGACTTGTTGATGAGTCAGAATTTATACCATCCATAAGCGCATATTTCCTGGCAGAGGTGTGGTCTAAGTATTTGTGGGGCTACATTTTTGGTCCTCTATTTCGGATAAAAAAAAGGACAATAAAAAACCTTAGAAAGCTTCCCCCAGAGGCTCGTTCTCACAAAGAGGTAATATTGAATTATTATGGATGGAAACATGCCCTTAAACCTGCTTCTGAAGCTGGCGTTGATCTGAGCAATGCACCAGGAACTTTTGTTTCTTTACTGCCTCATGATCCTCAAGTTGTTTCTGAGGAAATGGAAAGGAAAATTTTTGATAGATCGGGTAAAAGGGTCACTGTGATGATCATTGACACTGATGCCACCTACAGAATTAGAGAAACAATGTTCACATCTTTACCTATTTCTATCCCGGAGATAAAACATGATATGGGGATTTTTGCTTATCTGTTGGGTCGATTGGGTAAAATAATTGGACCCACTCCATTGGGTATTTCTAAATCTCATAATATAGATAATGTTATTGGGATAGCTCTTGCTGCAGAAGAGTGTCAGAAAAATCATGAAAATAGTATGGAAACAGTTTATGATATGCAAAAATTATCTGAAGGAGATTTTAATAACATAACTGTGGAAATACTTGGTTCCATAACTCACATGCCGGCAGTCATAGTTCGAAAATCCATTAAATCCGATTAAATAAATTTTTGACTTTGAATTTTATCCAATGAAGATTGATTAAAAAAATATAAATACTATCTGGGCCCATATAGTTAGTTAACCCAAGATATTTTTGACACCTATTGATATAGCTTTACCTCAATGAACACTAGCTTAACCGTAGATTTTATTTATCTACATGCAGGGGTCTTATTAGGGGCGGAGAGAGACATTTTAGATTTAAAAATTATAGGCAGCTAATTTACGCCGAAGCGGGTGAGAAATAATAATTAGTATTGCTTGATTTGACCTATCAATTTTATGGATGATTACTTTCTCTCCGTATCGGAGGTCTAGAATGCTTAAACTTAATGATCCTGAAATTCAAGAGTTGCTAAAAATGTCAAGACATGAAGGAGGAACTGAGATGCTTAAGGATCCTAATGTGCAGGAGATTCTCATTGATGTTACAAAAGACCATGAGAACAGCATCCCCATTATCCAATGTTTACTAAATGGCAAAAACACTGACGAAGAGATAGCAGAAGAAACTGAAATCAGATTAAATATTGTTAGAAGAATTCTATACAAATTATATGATGCTGGAGTTGCCAGTTATAAAAGAAGTAAGGATCCAGAAACTCAATGGTATACTTACAGCTGGAGATTTGAAGAAGAAAAAATTGCCGAGATTATTTCCGAGAAATTCGAAAAGTTTTCTGAAGAAATACATCAATCTCTGGAATACGAAGAAGAAAACATGTTCTTTGTATGTCCCAATGGATGTCGCTATAATTTTGAAGAAGCATCTGAAAGAAATTTTATATGTCCAGACTGCAACACACGTATGGAGTTTCAGGATAATTCATCAATAATAACTGAATTAAAGCAATTAAAGGAACAAATGAGCTAAAATTCTTTGCATAATATTCCTTTTTTTGAATTTTTTTAATATCAACTTTTTTTAAGTTATTTATCCAATTGATATATTTCATGCATCTAAAATACCGATTAAAAATAGTTTTTTCATCAACATAAACCGAGGTTGGATCTTTCTGAGGCAATATAGTCAATATCATTCTTCTTCTGTTTTAAAGGAATATAACTGCCATCCTTATGTTATAGAACACTCAGAAGCAGTAATGTTAAAAGCAACCCATTTAGCATCGAGATTTGAACCAGATGTGGACCTGGATTTGGTCAGAGCAGGGGCCATGCTTCATGATGTAGGTCGCTCCAGGACTAACGGGATAAACCATGCTATAATTGGGGCTAATATCCTTAGAGAAAATGGTGTTCAACCTGAAATCGTGAAAATTGTTGAAAGACATATAGGTGCCGGCATAACCCGAGAAGAAGCTGAACTGATCGGATTGCCTGCAATGGATTATTTACCTATTACTCTTGAGGAAAAATTGGTGGCCCATGCTGATAACCTCATCCACGGAACTTGTGAGGTTGA
This sequence comes from Methanobacterium sp., assembly GCA_020855015.1. Taxonomy (GTDB): domain Archaea; phylum Methanobacteriota; class Methanobacteria; order Methanobacteriales; family Methanobacteriaceae; genus Methanobacterium. The sequence goes on along the minus strand of JAHKLP010000046.1, from coordinate 134 downwards.
TCTTGATTTTGTAATTGAAAAATGGCAGAAGAAACTGGGCCGGAAACATCCTTCAATTCAACGAATTATAAAAATGCATAAGGAATTAACAGGACATTTAAGATAATCATACACCAAAGTAAAGTTATTCATAT
>JAHKLP010000138.1 GCA_020855015.1 Methanobacterium sp. | reverse complement strand
GATGAGTTCCTTCTGCTTACCCTGATGAATGTCATCAATACTCATGAGTATATCAACAATTCTGGATTCAAGCTCAGGTTTGTTCCGGATGATGATGCTAGAATTTAAGGCCACATGGGACGCAGTCATGGCTTTATCACCAGCCAATATACCATAATACTCATCAAATATCCCTTCGAACCGATTATCCACATCTACACTGGTTAAACTGGCCAGAATATATATTGCAATATATTTATGGTAGTTATTTCGACTGGAGAGCATCACCTGGAAGTAATCCCATTGAGGGTATAAGGAGTGGGGGTTCTCTTCAGCTATGATCTGTAAGCACTTAAAAGAGTTTTGTCTGATGGTATCATCCTTTGATCGAACTCCTCTTAACAGTTCATGGAATAATACTTCATCATTTAATGCATCTTTTGCCAGAGCTTCAACATCAATATTTTTTCTATCCAAATCATGGCTTGACAATCTTATTCACTCTTGTGTTTTGTAATATATCTTATTCTATCTTAATTGCATCCTGTTATGGCAATTTATAAAAGAGCAGGTGCAAACTTTGCCAGTAAGTAGAGATCCTCATTGCCTGCAGTTACACTGTGATTAATATCTGCAGGTATAACCACCGATACTCCTGGTTCATATTTGATCTCCTTTCCGTCGAGAAGAGCTTTACCCTGGCCTTCTAAAACTTCATGTAATTCTAATTTTCCTTCGTGGATATGGTCACCTATTTGGCATCCTGCTTTAATTCTAACCAGATGACAACTTAAGGTGTTATTGGTTGAACTGCCTTGTACAAGATGTTTCAGGTAAACTCCTTCAAAAGCAGCTTCATTCCATTTTAAATCATTTGCATTAATTTCATCGTTCATAAACACAATTTTACCATTATCCAGGGTCTTGAAATTCAGACTCATATATAATACCTCTAAAATATGTATATTCATTTGATCATAATATAATTCTAATGCATTATTTCCTTAGCTTTAACTGCTCGATAAGTTTTTCCTTTATAATTAAATCTGGCGGGCATAGCATGTCTCGGACATAAAGAAACACATCTTAAACAGTATTCACAGTTTAATCCATGTTTAGGGTATTCATCATCTGCCATTTGTATATTCCCCACCGGACAGAGTTCAACACATATCCCGCATTTTCTACATTTTTCAGGTTCAGGATCAAATATGAACAATTTTTGATGGAAATCAGCGTCAGCTAATTTCAAAGCGCCTCTGGATATCAGGTTTATGGCATCTGAAAGTACAGGTACTCTACCCCACTCTGATTCTCCATTCAATATCGTTAAAGCATATTTATGAGCTTCATTCAGCCCTTTTTGAACCTTCTTCTGGTTGGTCTTTTCATCTTCTACGTAAAATATGTTGAGCGGCATTTGAATCTCTTTAGCCCCAATAGGATTATAACCCTTCTTTTTAACGATTTCCCGGAGGGGGCCCACAATTCCACCTGAAACCCCGCCTAAAGTATCTACCATGAATATTTTTGTGCCATTTGTAGGTGGTAAAGAATGTATGAAATCCGAAACAAAATGATAAGTGGAAAGAATAACCACTGGAAATGCAATCCCAATGGTTTGCTCCAGATTAATCTTCAGAGGATCTGAATCCTCAATTTTGTGAAGTTCCACATCCACTCCATTTTTTTTAAAAGTTTCTTCCATTTTCTCCACCACTAGAAGAGTGTTCCCTGTCCCGGAGAAATAATAAAAATCAACTTTTTCAATAGTCATTTAATCGCCTTCTTTATGTAATTAACCATTAATTCGAATTTAAAATGTTATAGCTTAATTTAAGAGGACTTATCCTGTTTCAATAGATTTAATGAATTTTTCCTCAAAATATTGGATTACTTCATCAAGTACCAAATCTTCATCAAATAACATGTACCCCAGAACTCCATCGAGGGCCGCCATTAGGGTTACCGCACTGGCCTTTGCATTGTGAGGTTTGAATTCCCCCAGCTGGATCCCCATATTGAATGCTCCTTCGAAAAAGGTGATATAATCAGCAGTATACTGTTTATAGTACTTTAAGAGGTCCGGATTTTCCAGCATTTTTGCCATGGAAAGAAATAAAAATGCAGTTTCTCTGGGATTATCCAGCCAGTAACGGATATAATTTTCTATGTAATACAGAATTCCTTCCCTGGCTGATGAAGACTCTAAAGCTGTTTCCATTAGTTCTTCAACTTTTTTGCTGATTTTTTCATTGGCATTGATTAATATCATGTCTTTGCTTTTGAAGTAATGGTAAAGCCCTCCCTTGCTCACCCCTGCTTTTTGAGCTATTGATTCCATTGTAGTGCCTTCATAACCTTTATGAAGGAAAACATCAATGGCAGCTTCGGTTATCTCATTAATTCTTACTTCTTTTGATTTTCTTGGAACCATAATAACCTCCACAAACCGACGGTCGGTTTGTTTATATGGTGTGATCTAATAGTATATAAAAGTTCTTATAAATTTAAAAAATCATTAAATTGTCAAAAAGAGCAGGAAAAGTGATATTTAACTGATTTGTCGATATTAAAATATTATTATGCCTGTGATGCCCAGTATCGTTAATATCAACCCTAATGCAACCCCAAGTAAGGCCACTGCTGTTATGGCTTTGCTAGGATATTTGTAAGTGAAAAATCCAAATAACCCGAAACCACAGAATAGTAAAAACTGCAATGGATCATGGCTTGTGAAGCCACTTATCCCTGAAAAACCCAGAAATCCCAAAAAACCAAGCATCCAGTACTGTTCCTCGTTTTTTTCAACCATAAGGAATCCTCCACATTCTATAAAACATATCTGTGAGTAATATATACTAATACTGTAAGATAAAAATGTTGGTAAAAATTCAAAATAATTAGACATATAATCTTCATTAAATAAAAGAAATCATCTGGTCTGCATGAAAGAAAACAAAAAGGGGAAAGTCCTGCTGGTTGGGGCAGAAGATGAAGAAAACTTGGCCATCCGCTACCTAGGTGCGGAACTTATAAGAAACGGAAATCAGGTTAAAATTGCAGGGTGTTCAAATTATCAGATGTTTAAAAATGTTTTAGATGAATTCGAATCATTTCAACCAGATATGGTGGCTGTGTCCATGGCTTTCCAGTCCATGGCCATCATGTTCCTTGATCTCATCCAGGAAATAAAGCAGATCAAACCAGAAGTCCACATAACCGTAGGCGGTCATTTCCCTACCTTCGAATATGAAAAAATACTCAAATATGGTGCTATTGACTCGGTAATTCGATTCGAAGGGGAAGAAGCTATTTCAACACTTATTGATGCTGTAATAAATAGAGAAAATTTAATAAATGTCCCAAACCTAGTCTATCGGTCACAAGATGGCTCTTTTCATGAAAATTCTTTGTTGAATGAATTTCCAGATCTAGATAATCTCGCATTCCCCGTACGTGAAAAAACCCCTCAGATAAGGTTAGGGGAGAGATTCAGCACACTGGTGAGTAGTCGAGGATGTTTCCATTCCCGTTGCATTTACTGCTGCATAGGCGCTTTCCATAAACCGAAAACAGGACTCCCTTATACTTTGAGAACACCAGAAAATGTTGCTCAAGAAATGGCAGAGCTTTACAAGAAAAATAATGTACGGTTATTCCAGTTTCATGATGACAATTTTCTATTACCATCCACAAAAAGTTCCTATGACCGTTTAAACTCCTTAAGAAAGTCTTTAATAAAGGAAAAAGTGAACTTGGATGATATTGCTCTTCTCATAAAAACACGACCAGATGGTATCAGTGAAGAAATACTAACGCTTTTAGAAGAACTGGGAGCGGTGGGAGTGTTTTTGGGCGTTGAAAATGCAAGTGACAGTGGATTAAAATCTCTGGCACGCGCTGCAACCATGGATGATGTTAATTATTCCCTTCAACTCCTGAAAAACTTTGATATGGGTGTTACTTTTAATTTACTCATGTTCCATCCACGGGCCACCCTGGAGGAGATAAACGAGAACATCTATTTCATGAACAAAAACAAAGAAATGGCCTTTGATTTTGGAAGAGCCGAAATTGTGGCAGGTTCACCCCTTGAAAGACTGGTTAAACGGAAAGGACTCCTAATGGGGGATTGGCCTCACTGGGACTATCGGATCCAGGATGATGCAACAGAGAAGATGTTTCGTATCAATGCCCTCACCTTTTACCGGGACCAGTCCCCATACCCTGAACTATCCCATAAACTGATTGCCCTATCCTATCGCTCAGAGTTACTCCAACGTTTCTATCCTGGTAAAAAAGCACAGAAATTGAAAAACGAAGCACTGAATCGTATCCAAACTTGCAATGAATTTACACTTGAATGTTTACTTGATATTTACAGAATGGTCCCAGAAACTGGAATTGAAGAAAAATTAGAAATCTTAGCCAATAAAATGGACCAGTGTTATGGGGATAGTTCTAAAAATGTGGATAAATTAGCTGAGAAGATTTGGAGATTCCAAGTGTTGGGGAAAAAATTCCAAGAACAGGGAGTGGATGATTACTTGCAGGACTCAGCAACCATAGGGAAAATTTTCAGGATTTAACTATAATAATTGATTTGAAAAAAATAATTATAATAGAAAATACAAAGACAATATTATGGTAGATCTCAAAGAAGTTCTATATCCCAACAAATTTAAAATAATCTTTTTTATAATAATATTTATCCCATTTGCCAGCTTGGTTATGCTATTTTTCGGCCAATACATCAATGCCAATAATTACTACTTTTCCTCCTCTTCCATACTAGTTGATACTGCAGCATTTTTAATGAGCATTTCCTTTTTCCTGGTTGTGGGACTGGTTTTAAGCTACCTTATTGGCTGTATTATTGACACTTCAATCCAGAATGAGAAAATTAAAATTACAATTGCCATTATCTCTGGCATTATCTCTTTACTCATTGTTTATCTGATTTATAGAGTAATCACAGAACCAGTGATCTGCGACCCAGTTCATGTTCCTGGTAACAATCAAACTATTTGCGACCCGGTACACACACCATCGGATAAAAGTAACAGTGCCCATGTTTTAAGTGAGCTTAAGGTTGATAAATCTGCAGTTGAAAATTCATTAGAACAGTGCATCAATAACTTGAAAAATTAGATGAGTTAAAGGGTTAGATTAAAAAATACAGGAAAAATAATTAAATTAGATAATTTAGGAAGCATATTCTAAAAAAAATTATTGATTGGAGATTATTAACCTCCACCATCACAGAGTTCTGTGCTCATATCAACGCCTTCAAGATCCTTTTTAATTGAATCAACCTTTTTCTTAGTTACTTCTCTTTCATCGGCTTCTTCATTGAACTTATTATTTTTTCTCTTCGATTCTCTGTTTTTGATCTTCATATACTCATCTTTATCCAAAAGTTCCAGATAGCGGCTGTTGTACCATAGCTGGGTGGTATCCACCTTAGCCCAGATACCATCATCATCACTGCGAAGTGCTAAAACCTCACCTGCACTACCTGTTCCATTATATCGTACATGAACACCGATTAAAAGTTCTTTGTTCTTGTTAGCTGCTTCCACATTCTCACCCCCATATAATCTGAATTTTCATAATTCAAGAAATACAATACAATTATATCTGATATCTGTAATTAATATTTATTATCTTATTTTTTCAATCTTTTAATAATCAAGGTTCTTTAATATCCAAACGTCTTTTTTTAGTTTTCTGGGATGATTCCTTTCTTAGTTCAAGGTCTTTCTTCTCAATATTTAATAAAAGGTAGTCTCCCACCTCTTCTATGTCAGAAGTTTCTATCTCCAGATCTTTCCTGGTGAGCCCAAAGTCACTGGTTGATATGATTATAGTGGTTATAAGACCTTCCTTTGGTTTTATCACCATATCAACCACTTTCCCAACCTCATTAGCCTTTTTATCCAAAACTCTTCGCCCGAAAAAGTCGCTCACTTTCATTAAAACACCATATTATAATCTGTTTTTTGATGTATATAATTTTTGTCCAATTTTAAGGTTTTTATCTCCTTTTATTCTCCCCAAAAATAGGATTTGAGGTTTAAACATACAAACTACCTTCAAAGTTAAAATATTTTTCTAGAAATCATTGATTTTTGAATTTTATTATTCATTTATAGCATTGGAAACAAATTAATAAATTAGTAAACAATATTAAATTAACTGGTATATCGGAGAAAGACCATGGAAGAAGCGGGAAGATCCATAATAAATGACATATTAAATGGGAAAATAAAAAACAGGAAGGATCTGGAGAAAGCCAAATTCACTGTTTGCCGTGAATATGGGCTAAACCGTTTCCCCCGCAACTCTGAAATACTAAAAAATGCCACTAGTGATGAAAAAGAATTAGTTACCCCTATTTTGAAGAAAAAACCTACCAGAACCATCTCAGGAGTGGCTGTGGTGGCGGTGATGTGCCCTCCACACAAATGTCCACACGGAAGATGCCTCTACTGCCCTGAAAGCACCATAGCACCCCCAAGTTATACTGGAGAGGAGCCTGCTGCATTAAGGGCCCGGATGTACGATTTTGATCCATATAAACAGGTTTACAATCGCTTGCTCCAACTGGGGAGTATTGGACACCCCCTGGATAAAGTGGAGCTAATAATTATGGGCGGTACATTTCCCTCACGATTTTTATGCTTCCAGGAATGGTTCATCACCCAGTGCCTCCAGGCCATGGTGGACTTTGGAGTAAAAGAACCAAAACTTGTTTCTAATGACGAGAAAGTGCTTCCAACGACTTCACATGGATTCAAATACTTAAAAGATGTTCAAAGAGCCAATGAAAGCTCCAGTGTTCGGTGTGTGGGTATGACCTTTGAAACCCGGCCAGATTACTCTAAAATGGAAGATGTGGACCGTATGCTACAGATGGGAGTGACCAGGGTTGAACTGGGTGTGCAGACCATCTATAATTACATTTACCATCGCATCCAGCGAGGGCACACAGTGGAAGATACTGTAGAGGCCACCAGGGTTTTGAAGGATTCTGGGATTAAAGTGGCTATGCATCTTATGCCCGGGCTTTTTTCCGACCCTGAAAGGGATCTGAGGATCTTCCAGAGACTTTTTACTGATGAACGTTTCAAACCAGACATGCTGAAGATCTATCCCTGCCTGGTGACCAAGGGATCCAAACTTCATGAATTATGGGAAAAAGGGGAATACCAGCCCTACACCACAGCAGAAGCAGTTGACCTCATAGTCCAGGTAAAAAAGTTACTTCCCAAGTGGGTTCGAACCATGCGTATCCAGCGGGATATTCCATCCCAACTTATAGAAGCAGGAGTGAAGAAGTCTAACTTAGGAGAACTAGTTTATAATCGTCTAAAAGACGAAAATGTGCAGTGTCAGTGCATACGCTGCCGGGAAGTTGGACACCAAGTCGCTCATGGGATAAACACCAATCAGGAGGATGTTCAACTCTTAAAAGAGAGTTATCATGCCAGTGAAGGTGAAGAACATTTTCTATCCATGGAAGACGTTGATTCTGATGTTCTTCTCGGCTTTTTAAGACTGCGGATGCCATCATCCCATGCACATCGACCTGAAATCAACTATGATACCGCTCTAGTTCGAGAATTACACGTTTATGGCCCCATGATGCCACTGGGGGAGAGGGAGGATGAACTGTGGCAGCATCAGGGTTATGGTGAGGAATTACTCAAAGAGGCCGAGAGAATCAGCCGGGAAGAATATGATAAGAGGGAAATTATCATTACCAGTGGAATCGGCGCCCGCAATTATTACCGTAAATTTGGGTATGAGCGGAAAGGGCCTTATATGGCTAAAAAGTTAGTCTGAAAATATTATTTGATTTAATATTAAATAAATGAAAAAAATAAATGGAGGGATTTTTGATGATGATTTCCATTGAAGAACTGGCAGGGATGATTGACCATACCAATGTGCAGCGGGATGCCACTGATGAGGATATAAAAGTTCTCTGTAAAGAAGCAGATGACTATGATTTCAGCTGTGTCTGTGTAACACCGACCCACGGAGCATTGGCCCATGAACTACTTGAAAACTCTGATACTCAAGTTTGTGTGGTGATAGGATTCCCATTCGGAGTGCAAACACCCCATGCCAAGGCTTATGAGGCTGAAGAGGCTGTGGAGAATGGGGCATCAGAACTGGACATGGTAATGAATATTGGAGCCCTCAAATCAGGCCATCACTCTCTGGTGCAGGCTGATATTGCAGGAGTGGTGGGAGCAGCCAGGGGAAGAGTGGTTAAGGTTATTCTGGAAACAGCACTTCTAACCCGTGAAGAGAAGATAAGCGCCTGTCAGCTGGCCAGAGAAGCCGGAGCCCACTATGTGAAAACATCCACCGGATTCGGAGTGGATGGAGCAACAGTAGAAGATGTCCAATTAATGAGGGAAACCGTTGGCATGGAGATGGGTGTGAAAGCATCCGGAGGGATCAGAGACCTAGAAACAGCCCTGGCCATGATAGATGCAGGTGCCAGCAAAATAGGAACCTCAACAGGTGTGCAGATAATGGAGGACCTATTAAACAAAGCTGACTGATTGGATAAAAATGGTAATAGAAGTGTGTGATTTCAGTGACGATGGAAATAGAGATTGAAATAACCAAAAAAGGGAAACTAAAGGCGATCCTGGATGATCGGAACCCTGAAACTGCCAAGGCATTCTATAAAAACCTTCCTGTGGAAGGCCCAGCCCAGTTATGGTATGATGAGATCTACTTCCCAATACTCTTAGAACATGATTATGAAAATTCCTCACCAACCTCAGACAAGGGAGATATATCTTACTGGCCCCCAGGTAAGGCCTTCTGCATATTTTTCGGAGACTCACAACCCGCCTCAGACGTGAATCATATAGGGAGGGCGGTTGATGGTTTGGAAATTATGGAACAGGTTGATGAGGGCGATTGGGTAGTAATCAAGAGGTTATGACCATTCCTAATAATAAAACAATATTATAAAAAACAATATTTATCCTTTTTTTTAAGTTCAATATAAAAAAAATCTATCATTTAGTTTTAATGATTATAATGGCCTGATACTCTTATAAAGAGTATCCCTTTCAGCAGGAATCCTCCCCAGATCACGGATAAGGTGCTGTAAATGTTCTGGGGGTGTGTAAACACCGTGCTGGGCTCCTGCAGATCTGGAGATGTTTTCTTCTCCCAGTGTGCCACCCATATCATTACAACCCGCAGTAAGGCATACTTGGGCGAATTTGAATCCCAGTTTAACCCATGAAACCTGAATATTTTTCAATAGGTCTCCAAACATTAACCTAGCCACAGCGTAAAGTTTCAAATCCTCGGTTCCAGTGGTTCCTGGTCGGGCAATACCCTCCTGATAGATGGGAGCATTGGGGTGCATGAAAGTTAGAGGGACAAATTCAGTGAATCCACCAGTCTCTTTTTGTATGTTACGTAATATTTCCAGGTGCTCCACCCGATGTTCTTCAGTTTCCACATGGCCATACATCATGGTGCAGGTGGTGGGCACACCAGTC
>JAHKLP010000013.1 GCA_020855015.1 Methanobacterium sp. | reverse complement strand
TTATTTTTTCTTAAATATTTTTTAAAGTGATTTTATTATTTTATTAGCTGTTTATACTGTTTTTATAAAAGTATTTTCACCAGCACCCCTCCTTCACCCCACCAGATCACTGATATAAAAGGATATAAAAGGCCGTGAACAAAGTTTGTTATGAGTTGATCATCAAGTTAATAATCACATTATCCGAGGAGAATAGAGATGGCAATAAAGGAAGCCCCACGATCATACCAGTCAAGGGCCATAGAGGAAAAAATACAGAAATTCTGGGACCAAAACCAAACATATCAACATAGCAAAGATTTAAGGAAAGACCAGCCTAAATTTTCATTTTTAGACGGGCCACCATACTGTAGCGGCCGCATACACTTGGGAACAGCCTGGAACAAAATCATAAAGGACAGCTTCCTGCGTTTCAAATCAATGTCCGGTTTCAATGTCCGTCGACAGGCTGGATGGGACACCCATGGGTTGCCCATCGAACATAAGGTAGAAGGAATACTGGGTTTAAAGAGTAAGAAGGAAATCGAAACCCAAATAGGTATTGAAAACTTCGTAAATAAATGTAAAGAATTTGCTGTAGAAAACCAGGCCCTTATGACTAAGCAATTTGAAATGTTGGGGGTTTGGATGGATTGGGACAATCCCTACATAACCCTTGACACCAAGTACATGGAAAGTTGCTGGTGGACTCTTAAACGTGCTCATGAAAAAGAACTCCTGGTTAATGACCTGCGAGTTATCACGTGGTGCCCTCGCTGTGAAACCGCCCTCGCATTAGCTGAAATCGACTATGAAAACAAGGAAGACCCATCCATATATGTTAAATTCCCTCTAAAAGGCAAGGAAAATGAGTACATCCTAGTGTGGACAACTACACCCTGGACACTGCCTGCTAATTTGGCAGTTTGTGTGCATCCCGATTTTGATTATGCATACGTGAAACTTGAAGATGGTGAAGAAGTATACCTCCTAGCTGAAGCTCTAGTGGAATCCACCTTCCCTGAACTTGATTACCAGATATTGAAAAGAGTTAAAGGAAGCGATCTAGAGGGAACAAAATACGAACACCCACTTCCTGGAGAAATACCATTCCATAAAGATTTTGTGCATAGAATACTGCCCGGCGACCATGTAACTCTTACAGAAGGAACTGGATGTGTTCACACCGCACCAGGACACGGGCCTGACGACTTTGAAATAGGTAAAAAATATGGATTACCAATATTCTGCCCTGTAGACGAGGCAGGCCTATTTTCAAGCGAAGCTGGAAAATATGAGGGAGAATTTGTTAAAGATGCTGATAATAATATAATGGCCGACTTGGAAGCTCACCATCTCTTATATAAGAAAGGGGTTATTGACCACCGTTACGGGTTTTGTTGGAGGTGTAAAACCCCCATAATATACTTGGCCACCAAACAATGGTTTTTGAAGATCACCACCATAAAAGACCAAATGCTAAGTGAACTGGACAAGGTGGAATGGGTTCCATCCTGGGCTGGTGAAAGCAGATTCCGGAACTGGATCGAAAATGCAAGGGATTGGACCATATCCCGACAACGCTACTGGGGAATACCCATACCCATCTGGCTCTGCCAGGACTGTGGAAAGATGGAGGTAGTTGGATCCATTCAGGAACTTCAGGAAAAAATTGTTGAAGGAAAATTGGAGGGAGATTTCATTCACCGCCCCCATGTTGATGAGATAAAGTTGGGTTGCTCCTGCGGAGGGAAAATGCAGCGAACTCCAGATGTTCTAGATGTGTGGATCGACTCAGGAGTTGCTGGATGGGCCGCCTTATACTATCCTCAGGAAAAAGAGATGTTTGAAGATTGGTATCCCTACCAGTTCATTACTGAGGGCCATGATCAGACCAGAGGATGGTTTTACTCCCAAATGGGCTGCGGAGTAATTGCTCTGGATAGTGTACCTTACCAGAGGGTTCTGATGCATGGTTTCACCCTGGATGAAGAGGGTAAAAAGATGAGCAAATCCCTGGGCAATGTGGTGGAACCTGATGAAGTTATAGAGAAATACGGAGCAGATGTTCTCCGTTTCTACTTGTTATGGGGTAACAAACCATGGGACGATTTGAAATTCAACTGGGAAGAAGTTGGAACTGTGAATAAGATGTTTAACATCTTATGGAATGTTTACGTTTTCAGCACAACATACATGGCACTGGACGAATTCAACCCCACCCTTTACACCCCTGATGATCTTAAATTCCGTGATGAGGACCGCTGGATCACATCAAGAATTAACTCAGTGGCCCTTGAAGTCACCGATGCACTGGATTCCCTGCACCTCCATAAGGCCACCCGCAGTCTCAACCACTTCATACTGGAGGATCTCAGTCGTTGGTATGTGCGCCTAATAAGGGGGCGTACATGGGTGGAAAAAGAAGATCCAGACAAACTGGGTGCATATTTCACACTATATCATGTACTTAAGAAATTAGTTACTACTTTGGCACCTGTAGCACCTCATATAACTGAGGAAATCTACCAGAACCTGGTGCTTGGTGTGGAAGAAGATGCGCCAGAAAGTGTGCACATGCAGGACTGGGTAGTTGATATGGAAGCGATAGATCAGAATCTTGAGGAGAACATGGTTATTTTACGGGACATTATAGAAGCATGCGCCCATGCCCGTGATGTTGCCCGTTACAAGCTCCGCTGGCCAGTGCGTGAAATTATAATTGTTTCCGAGGATAGCCAGGTGATGAAAGCTGCTTCAGAACTCCAGGATATCTTACTAGAACAGGCCAATACCAAAAAATACACATCTTCTACCGAATTTAAGGACCTTAAAATAATTGCCACTCCCAATATGAAGACTCTGGGACCTAAACTAAGAGGAGATGTTCCAATAGTCGCAGAATATCTAGAAACCGCCAATGGAGCGGAAGTTGTTGCTGCTATCGAGTCCAATGGTGAGTATCTGGTGGAACTTGATGACATGACTATTACTCTGGAAGAGGGTGATGTAGTGTTTGAAACTGAGCTTCCAGATAATGTGGTGAGTGCTGAATTTAATGGAGGGAGTGTATTTGTAGACACCGAACTTACTCCAGATATACTCTCTGAAGCCATGTCCCGTGAGCTTATTAGAAGGATCCAGGATATGAGAAAAGATTTGGATCTGGATGTAGAGGCCAATATTAATGTTTATGTGGACTGCAGCTCGGAGTTTAAAGAACTGGTAGAACCACACCTTGATTTCATATCCCATGAGGTTAGAGCCAATGACTTGTTGTTTGAGATGATTGATGGAGATTATAATAAAAAATGGAATATTGAAGAGCATGAATTATCCATCAGTATTGTGAAGTCCTGATGGAGTAATTAAATAAAAACTTTTGGATTGCTATAAGTTTTAACAAGGAAATCCTGAGCAAAATATGGGTGAAAAGATGACTTTAACTGACGCGGAAATGGAATTCATCAAGGAAGAACTGGGAAGGGAGCCCAACCCCCTGGAATATGGTATGCTGGATATAATGTTCTCTGAACACTGCTCTTACAAGAGCAGCCGGGCCCTCCTGAAGTTATTCCCCACTGAAGGGGACAATGTCATAATAGGACCTGGAGACGATGCAGGTATCGTGAACCTAACTGATGATCTGGCCCTGGTGATGGGTATGGAAAGTCACAACCACCCTTCTGCAGTAGAACCCTACGGGGGTGCTGGAACTGGAATTGGAGGTATAATTAGGGACATAATATCTATGGGAGCTATGCCTGTTGCTCTTTTGGATTCGCTCCGTTTTGGTCCCATGGAAGATCAAAGGTCGCGTTACATTTTCGAATACGTTGTTAAAGGCATCTCGGACTATGGAAACAGGGTAGGAATACCCACTGTGGGTGGAGAAGTGGAATTTGAGGATAACTTCAAATTTAACCCCCTGGTAAACGTAGTATGTGCAGGTATAGTGCACAAAGATGATATTGTACGGGGGATTGCCCCTAATGTAGGCGATGTTTTCGTTTTGATGGGCGGTCGAACCGGAAGGGACGGAATACACGGAGTTACCTTCGCATCAGAAGAACTTACATCAGAATCAGAATTGGAAAGTAGACCAGCAGTGCAGGTGGCTGACCCCTTCACGAAAAAACAGGTTATGGAAGCCACACTGGAGGCTCTGGAGAAGATTAACATTCAAGGATTAAAGGATCTTGGAGGGGGAGGCCTCACCTGCTGTCTTTCAGAGATGGCTGGTAAATGTGGTAATGGTGCTCTGATGGAGCTTACCAAAGTACCATTAAGAGAGGAAGGAATGACTCCCTATGAAATTATGTTATCTGAGTCACAGGAAAGGATGGTCTTCGTGGTTCATCGCCAAGATGTGGAAGGCCTGCTGCGAGTATTTGACAAGCATGAGTTGACTTATTCAGTGATTGGTCAGGTCACCAGCAACGGACGTATGGTGGTCACCCAAGAAGGAGAAGTAATGGCCGATTTACCCACCGAATTACTGGCCGACCCACCACTGGTAGAACGTGAAGCCGAAAAACCGGTTAAAGATGATGAATATGTGGAAGTAGAAGATGGGCCTGTTGATGAGGCCTTGTTGGGGTTACTTTCCAGTCAGAACCTGGCCAGTAAAAGATGGGTTTACCGGCAGTATGACCATGAGGTGCAGATACGCACAGTTGTTAAACCTGGAGATGATGCTGCAGTCTTGCGGGTGGATGATGAGAAAGCCTTCACCCTCACCAGTGACTGTAACAGCATACACTGCTTCCTAGACCCCTACCATGGGGGGGCCGGCGCTGTGGCTGAATCTATACGTAACGTGGTGTCTATGGGTTCTGAACCATTGTGCATGGTGGACTGTCTAAACTTCGGTAACCCAGAAAAACCAGAGGTTTTCTGGCAATTTTCTGAGTGTGTTAAGGGAATGGCTGACATTGCAAAGAAATTCCAGTTACCAGTTACCAGTGGAAACGTTAGTTTCTACAATGAAACTGAAGGAGTTACTGTGAATCCATCTCCGGTGGTGAGTGTGGCTGGAATTATGGATATTAAAGACATTAGAACCATGGAATTCGAGAACGATGGAGATATGATTATTCTTATTGGAACCACCAATCCAGAGATGGATGGATCCGAATATCATAAGACTATCCATGGATTGGTACAGGGAAAAGCCCCCAAAGTAAATATTGAACATGAATATGTGTCTGCCCAAGCTGTTCTTGATATTATTCATGGTGATAAAAACAAATCAATTACTGCCGTCCATGATATCTCAGCAGGAGGTTTAGGTGTTGCCCTTTCAGAGATGACAATTAAAGGAGATATCGGTGCCAGTGTAGATCTGTCTAGAGTGCCTGGAGCCGAAGAACTCTCAGCATCTGAAACACTATTCTCAGAATCACACGCCCGTTACCTGATCACAGTAACCGAAGCATCATCAGGTGAAATTTTGAGGATCTTGAAAGAAAAAGGTGTTTCTGCAGCAGTCATCGGAACTGTTGGGGGTGATTCTCTCAAAATATTGGATGACGAGAATCCGGTTGAAATAAATGTATCCGAGCTTAAAAGTGCTTATCATGGAGTTATAGAAAAATTCATGGCATGATCATATGGAGAAAGAACTTTGGAGGCAACTTATACACGCATCAGGTGTCTTCATCGTTTGTTTAAGCTACTTCCTACCTTCAACTCTGCTGATTATCCTGTGCGTAGCCATAGTAGTCTTCGTGGAGATAGTGTTCCGCCTGGACCATTCCTACAATATACCCTTTTTTTCCACTATTTTAAGACAAACCAAACGTAAAGATGATGAAAAGGGATTTATTTACTTCTTCATTGGCATTATCATCACACTTTATTTCTTTCAGTTCAACATTGCCATTGCCAATGCCGCTATTCTCATCCTGCTTTTCGGAGATTCAGCATCAACACTCATTGGTAAATGGTTTGGAAAAATTAAACTGCCCTTTCAGTCTCATAAAACATTGGAGGGGAGTCTGGCCTTTTTACTGGTTGGATTAATGGTCTCACTCACCCAAATACCAATTATCCCTGCCTTTGTGGGTGCATTGGCCGGGACCTTGACTGAGGCTTACAGTCCCATTGACGATAATGTACCAATACCCCTTGTATCCGCATTTGTGATGAGCATAATAATCTACATTTTATGAAGCAATTTATAATCTTATGGCCCTTTCATGCTTGAATGATCGAACAGTGACCAAGAATATTATTAATGATATTATGAGTGTGGGTATAACGTATAACATCATTTCTGGTTTGATGGTGGGGGATGAAGCAAGCTTAACCATTAAAACCGTGGGGATGAAGTTGAAAACTCCCTGGAAAATGTCGGATTTGACGAAAAGTGGCACAAACAAGATAAAAGTGGCGAAGACCAGTAGCAAGGTTATGGCAGAGTTGGCCTCTTTGGTGCTGTCCACCAGCATGGATATGAATATCCCAAGACCAATAAATCCCAAACCCATGAAAAAAAGGACTAAACCAAGTAGAACTGGATTATAGATGGGAACCTTGAGTAGATTAAGAAATCCCATCCAGACCAGACTTTGTATGAGAGAAAATACTAATATGGGTAGTGATTTTCCAATTATAACCATATAACTAGACATAGGAGTCATTAATAATACTTCAAAGGTTTTTCTCTCTTTCTCACCAACCACACTATCAGTGACTATGTTACTGGCTAAGAAGAAGGGTAATAGTAAAATGAAGGGTATTATAAAACCATAAATCAATTCAACAAAGTATGCATTATCCAGTATTAAGGGGGCTTCTTTATCTTGATTGATCTTTACTATCCTGAAGTTCACTGGGTTCTGAATAACTTTTACTTGGCTTTCGTTGAAACCTGCTTTTTTTAATGTTTTTTCCGTGTTATAATTATTAACAGCATTGTTGATTTTGGTGGATGTTACTGGATAAAAAACATTTGAATTGTCAATTTGTACCACAACTTTTCCTGTATCAGAAAGGTCAATTATTGCCACTAGCTCATCCCCAAGGAAGGGTTTGGCATCTTCAGTGGTTTTATAATATTTCAGAGTTATTCTCTCTTCTTCCAGGTACTCTACCAGAGAAGATTCCTTTAAATCTTCTGGTAAACCTATAGTTAGTGCAGAAGTTATCCCTGACTGGTCCATTAGGGCCGGGTCACTGGCAACAGCTGCCACCACTACCAGCCCAACAGCACCCATAATTATGAATATCTGAACAAAAACAACCAGGATGTATATCTTGTTTTGAAGGATGTCTCTGGATTCTTTCCTGGCTAAAGCAATTATTTTCCTGATGTTTTTTGGGATATTTTTCATGTTTTTTGGGTTTTTATATGAACTATTGGTTAATACCATCAAATTTACTCGTATATCGTCCCATCACTCATTTGAACGGTTTTTTGAGCGTATTCTGCTGCCATTGGATCATGAGTGACTATTATGATGGTCATACCTTCCTTGTTAAGTTCTGTTAATAAATCCATGATCATCCTACTGTTTTTGGTGTCCAATTCACCGGTGGGTTCGTCTGCCAATATCAAAATTGGATCATTGGCCAGTGATCTGGCTATAGCCACCCTCTGTTCCTCCCCACCAGATAATTGTGTGGGTAAGCGATGATATTTTCCTTCTAAGCCAACTCGATCAAGTATTTCCTTACCCTTTTTCTTGTCGGGCTTCATCATAGGCAGCATAACATTTTCAAGCGCAGTTAACTGTGAAAGAAGGTTAAAACGTTGGAAAACGAATCCAATCTGGGACCTCCTTAAATGGGCTTGTTCTTTCCCGGATAGTTCATTAACCTTTTTCCCCCCAAGAGTTATCTCTCCTTTGGTTGGTAGATCAAGTATCCCGGCCAGGTGAAGTAAGGTCGATTTTCCAGATCCAGAAGGCCCCATAACTGCCAAAAAGCTACCTTCTTCAACTTTGAAATTGACACCTTGAAGGGCGTTTATCTCCTCTGCACCCATCTTATAAGTTTTCCATGCTCCTTTAATATCCAATATATCAGTCATAACGCAACGCCTCCACAACATTAAGTCTTGACGCCCTCCATGCAGGGTAAAGGCCGGCTAAAACACTTAAAAGTGTGGCACCACCCACCACCACCAATACAAGCCAAGCCGGAAGCATGTATGCCAGACTAACATCTTCCATTCCCAGTTGTGGGCCGAATAAAATGATACCCAACTGCAGTAGGATTGCTGCCATAACAAGCCCCACCAATGAACCCATAAATCCTAAAAGGCCTGCTTCCATGAGTATACTTCCCAGAACTTCCTGGTTGGTGAAGCCTATGGCCTTTAATACACCAATTTCTCTTGTTCTCTCAGTTACATTCACCAACATTATATTCACAATACTTATAACACCTACAAGGAGTCCTATGCTGGCAATGGCGCCAATGAAGAGCATTATACCATTCATCATGTCATCGATCTGCTTGGTGAAGTCAGACTGAGTCATGGCCATAGTTCCTGGAACCTGGCTTTCCACATCTTTTTTAGCAGTTTCTGGGTCGCCCCTTGCACTGGCAGAGATGCTGGTAACCTTGTTATCATTTAGAGGAATAGCCTTTTCCACATCTAAAAACACTAACCCCATTCCCATTCCAGTGGTTTCTTTTGTTATGCCCGTTACAGTGAAGTCTTTATCTTTGATGGTGATTTTGCTGCCAATCTTGTAACCAAAAGTATCAACCAGAGACTGATCTACTACCACACCAGGAGTTCCATTGAACTTAACCTGATCCCAATTATTAATTCCTAAAACGTATATGGGAGTTCTGTTCATTTCAGAGGTGAATTGGGTTTCTTCCTTAATATCGTAAAGTTGTGACATATTTTTTATCTTGGATACTGTGTCGTTGTTAAGATAAGCATCCCCACTGGATCCCATGAATGCTCCGCCGGAACTGTTGTAAATTGAGATATCTCCCATCATGGTTTCGGTCTGTTCCTTCATGTAGGATTGCATCCCTGTCCCTGCACCTATTAGTAGAACCAGTGTAGCCACCCCAATTATTATGCCCAGCATGGTCAGGGCACTCCTGAGCTTTCTTCTTTTGAGGTTTTTAAATGAAAGTTTGTAAATGCTCATTTTCTAATTCCCCCTAATTGAATTAAATTGATTTTGTATTGATGAATCGTGTCTATACTAATGTAAAGGTTATCTTTTCTTAATATGGAATATTTGTAAGATAAGTTTGATCGGTCCCGGACGAGGCCCAAATAAGATATCATCCCTTTCAAATAGGTAAGTAGCTATTTTAAATGTTACTACACTCATTAAGAGTATAAATATCACAGCCATAAGCATCTCCGGCAAGGCGACAGATTCACCTGCAAAAAGCCTCATGACAACAGTCATTGGGGAAATATTAGAAGAATAGCTATTTCGGGAAATATATGTTAGGGCAGGAACAATTAAAAAGCCCACAACTATGATATAGGCAGCGCTGATACCTATGCCTGCTTCTTTGTAGTTATTAGAATATGCGGCAATTATGGATGTGAGCCCCACAATGGGTATGGCCGTGAAAACCACCATGAGGTAAACCTGAATTACATTTTGTATGGTAAAACCCGCACCAATAAGAACAATGATCCACATGGCCACTTGCAGGGCAGATATAGCCACCACCGCCAATCCTTTGCCTAAAAGTATCTCACCCGTTGATATGGGCATGGCAACAAGTATTTCACCAGTTTTACGCTCTTTCTCCCCGACCACACTGTCAATTATTATGTTTCCAAATAGGAAGAGAGGCAGAAAGAGGAGTACGGAAAGCATAACCTTTCTAATAAGCTGAATAGGAAGAGATTCGCCTGTTTTTTCTTCTGTAACACCAGTTGTGTTGCTGGTGTTTTGATTGTCAGCAGATTTCAGGTATTCTTTGGTTAAAACTGCAGACATGGTTGTTATGGTGTTATTAACTTCATCCCTAATAACACTCCTCCGGGGATCTGAATAGTCCAGATATAGGACAATGTCCACGACCTCCCCATTCTGTATGCGCTTTATCGAATCGGGCGAAACCTTGAACCAGCCACCGGTTTCCCCCTTTTCAGTGCGTGACAATGAATTATTGCCATTAGAAGAGATTATATTGATTATTTCTGGATTTACATATTTTTTAAACAAACCACCCCTATCCTCAATATCCAAAGTAGTGAAATCCACAAGTGAGGGTGTTAATGAAATGCCTTCTTCTGATTCCATATTAGCTGCAAAAGAGTTGAAAAATACGATTAATAAAAATAGGATGGATAACTGCATTAAAAATATGAAAAGAAATTTCTTGCTCTTTAGAGTATTTTCAAACTCCCATCGAGTAATAGTCAAGAAATTCATGTTAAGATCCATTTTACTACCCTTATTACGTTTTCGGTGAGAATTTAATCATTCCTTGTCTTTGGATAATGGTTGAATTATCAAACTGATTGAATGAAAACATCATCAAGTGTGGGCTCCTTAGTGTTAACTGAATACGCCTGACTACCAAATACGTCGATTATGTTTGAGATGTCTTCACGGGTATGTAGAGATATTAGAAACTCATTACCTTCAAGGCTAACAGCTTCTACCGAATCTAATACTGTTATACGATGTGTATCTATTTTTTGAGGTTCATATACTCTTACTTTAAGAATTATATCCCCGTGAACTTGTTCTTTTAAAGATTTAGGTGTTCCAATGTCACGAATCCTTCCCTGATTTAAGATAGCCACCCGATCGCAGAGCAAGTCTGCTTCATCCATGTAATGTGTGCAGAGTATAACCGTCTTATCCCCTTTTAGTCCTTTGATAAAGTTACGTATGGTTCTGGAAGTGGCAGGGTCCAGACCCATTGTGGGCTCGTCAAAAATTATAATTTCCGGATCATGAATTAGTGCCCTGGCAATCCCAATCCTCTGACGTAAACCCTTGGAGAAGGTGTTTATACGGTCATCCGCACGTTTGCTCATCCCCACCAGTTCTAAGAGCTCGTCTATACGGTGGTCTATCTGGTTTTTAGGGACGCCGTATAGTTCTCCAAAGTACTTTAAAAGATCCCTGGCTTTAAATCTCTCGTATAGATTGGGTTCCTCAGGTAAATATCCAATCATTGATTTGATCTTAATCTGATCATGATGTATGCTATATCCTCCCACAGTTACCTCACCCGAGTTTGGTTGAAGTATACAGCAGATTATTCGAATTGCAGTGGTTTTCCCAGCACCGTTAGGCCCTATTATTCCCAAAAGCTCACCTTTTTTAATATCCAGATTTAGGTTGTCCAGTGCCTTTATATGTCCAAAAGACTTGCTTAATGAGTCAATTTTCACCATTACATTATCTGAGTTCAAGTTGCAACTCTCCATTCATGAATGTAAAAAAGTACCATGCTATAATTTTATTCTTACCACATTGTTTATCTAGTTAACCAAAAACCTAAACAAGAAATTGTGGAAAGATTTCAGA
>JAHKLP010000110.1 GCA_020855015.1 Methanobacterium sp. | reverse complement strand
TTGAAACCAGCAGTTACCATTGCTACATCATTATCTCCATTTACTTCCCTAACTGTATTATGTAATATGTTAAGATGATCCAGGGCTGTGCCAACAATTCCTGCCGCTATACTGGGAGAGGTAATATGAGAGACAATATTACTAGTTAGGGTTGCATTCTTGAGTAATCCCACACCCAGCATTCCCACTGCAGCCTTGGCATTGCTGATATTGGTAACCCGGTTATTGTCCATTACCAGATCACCTAAAGCCACAGTAACAATTCCCACAGCCTGTTCATCTGCAATTACTCCCGATATGCTATTTTTGGAAACACGAACCGAGCCGTTCCCGATAATAGCAGCTTCAAGAGCATAAACAGAACTACCCGCGCCTGCTTGTAGTTGTGAAATGTTATTATCATGGATCAATGCATCCATGCTGCTGGTTACTAATTCCATCCCCATAATGGCACTGGCAGCACGGATATCTTTGATTATATTATTTGTTATCACCAGACTGGTGACGTTGGCCACTTCCGGGTTTCCATCAGCACCTTTACTCTTCCCAACCTGGATTCCAAAAACAGTACCATTAATTCCCAGTGCGTTAATATGGGATATGGTATTGCCAGTAACATTAAACTCAGTTAAACTCCCGTTAATTGACACAGTAATACCGTTTGCTAGCTTTCCACTGATTATGTTAGATATGAAGTTTCCAGAAACAGTGAAGAAACCGCTGGAAAGGTTTCCCAGAACACCGGTTTCGGATTGGCCAGAAATAATATTATCCAGGACTGTAGTGTTCCCACCATAAACTGCAATTCCTGTTTTACCCCCACTGATTACATTATTTTTTACAGTACAGTTTGTAGCGCTGATGTTAACACCAGTTTCTCCAGGCGAATTTATCTGAAATCCATCTATGGTACTTCCACTTCCATTACCTGTGCCATCATTAACTACTGTAAATCCAGTATTCACGGGTTTTACTTCTACATAGTCACCATTGTTGGCCTGAATTATTAGTTTTTTATTCACAATAACGTCTTCAGTGTAGGTTCCACTGTGCACGTTGATAACATCATCATCAAGGGTGTTTGCATTATCAACTGCGGATTGAATAGTAGTGTAAGTCTGCCCAGTTCCAACTTCCCATTGAGCAGCTGAAACAGGTGTGAAACTGAAAAATAAAATACTAATAAGAAATATTACTTTAATAGATGTCTTTTTTTTATTCATTTTCAAATACACACCCTTAACACGATACAATGGTAATAATATTCATATTTAGTTTATAATATTATTTCCTATTTCTGTTTTTGGTTTGATATTAATCCAACCCGTATGCCACTGATGTATAAGACCAAAGGCAGTGCTGGTGCTCCTGTTTTTAGTATTCACAGCCTGAACATGGAAGTTAATTCTCCTACTGCTTCGAAATAAATCAAGGTGTCAAGTCTAATGACTATGCCCTTACCATCCTTCTATCTTTTTTACTTCTTCCAGTATTTCAATACATTCAGTTATTTCCTTATTAGGTTCTAACCCTTTTAATATGCCTATGACTTGGTCAATCCTGGCAATACTTCCAATATTCATCATTTTTTCTTTTTTAAGTTCTACATTGTCAAAACCCTTCAGTTTCACCATTTTAAACCCCTCTACTATTGTAAAAAATTCATAGACATGCCAAGTGCATTTTTATCAAAAAATAAAAGATAACACTCTTAGTATTTGTTTGTTAATTATTTAATTTTTAATATATAATTATCTTGGTGAGATGAAAAAGACAACATTAGAAGGAAGATATAAGGATTGGTTAAAGTAAAAAGAAATTAGACCTTGATGGTTTGGTAAAAGATAAAAATAATGGGAGATATATCCCTTTACCTATTTTTAGTTTTTATGGCAGATAATTGTGTCAAAAGCAAAAGGTTTCGTTTTTAGATCTCCATCACTTATGACACTTAATGCCATTTTTTTATCCCGTATTTTCAACAGGTTCTAAAATTTCTTTAGTTCTTTTTTCACCCAGAACTTCATTTAATCTTTTCTTGAGGTCGGGATTATCATTTACTAGTTTTATTAATGCTATTTGATCTTTTTCCATTTGTTTCCCGATATTTTCTGATTCTGAATTAAATGTTCCAAGTGTTGCAGATGCTGCTAAAATACCATTTGCCTTAATATCTTCAAGTAACTTTAAAAGCAACTCATATATTTTTCCCCTATTAATGTATTGATTCTTGCGTAGTTTAGCGTATTCTTTAGTCGCATTATCTGGAGCAATATTTATCATCTCATCGGATTGATTTATGCACTTTTCATTAAGATTTATAGCGTTTTTAATATTCTTAATGCTAGTTTCATAAGATACAGTATCGATCTTATCAGTTACATTAACAGCTAAATCATACGATTGAGCAGAAGTACCATTAGCACCATCGGTTTCAAGAAGCAAATCATTGTAGGCATTGTTCTTATATGTTTCGTAACCATAATATCCTCCCACAATTGCAACAACACCTACAAGTACGATTATTCCGATTATTATTTTTGAATCCATACAAAAAATCCCCCTTTACTATTGTATAATGTATTTACACAAATATTAAAGTTTCTTAAGCTTCGATTGGTATAAATAGGAAATCTTCATATGGATTAAAATTGTATTAATACAACAAAACACTAATGTTTATTTTTAAATTAAAAATAAAAGGATTTAAATTATATATTTGTAATAATTTCCACAATAGACACTTTTGATAAGTCAAAGCTTTTCAGGTATTGAAATCAAAATAAAAAAAGTGGGGAAAAGGGAATAGATTCCCTTTATTGTTTTTTACGGGTACCGATAAATCCACCGAGTACCATCAGGATGGCTAAAACTATTCCTGCGAGTTGTGCTCCTGTGCTCTGCATCACGATTGTGTTTGTGCTTGCTGCGTTAACTGTAGCCGGAGTTATGGTCACTGTTAAATACATGGTCTCCAAATCCAGGGAAGCAGATGTTAGCGCAGCGCCGGCTGCTTCATCTCCACGCAGCAGAATGGTAGCAACACCATTTAAGGTTAAAGCAGTGGCGATTTTACTACCCACATTACCCAGGTTGGTGGTGAAGGTCACTGGTATGCCGTCTGGTAAATGTCCGAGTGCAGGGTCGTGGAAAACTCCGTTGGAATCATATCTGAAGTCAGCACTCAGGATGGAAGTTGCACCTTGCTGGATTGTTGTGGGGTTGGCACTGTATCGCATAACCAGCCAGGGAGTGTAATCTGCGGATGTTCCGGTGATGATCTGGTCAAATTCTGGGATGTTGGAGCCCCACCAGTTGTACCGCAGGTCCGGAACAGATTCATCAATATCATTATGCACAGCACCAGGGGAATTATTTACAATCCGGTTGAAATGGGCTATCATATCACCAAAATTGCATATTCCCCCTCCTAATGGTGCATATGTGTTGGGGTTGGTTGCGGTTACTGTGTTATAAGCTACGGTGCTGTTAGTGATTATTAGAACATTCTCACTGTAGATAGCTCCACCAACTGCAAATTGATTTCCACCTATTGCTGTTACGGTGTTGTACTGAATAGTGCTTTTGTCAATATATAGATTACCCGCAAAGGTAGTGGATATTCCTCCTCCACCAATGCGATTTATACCTGGAGTGGTAGTAGTTACCGTGTTGTATTGAATGTTGCACTCATTTATGTAGAGGTTTCCACCATTTTGAATTCCACCTCCAAAACTACCCACACCTGCATTGGTGGTTGTAGTTGCGATGTTATGTTGAATAGTGCTGTTGTTGATAATGCAATTAGCAGAGTTGTATATTCCTGCACCATCTAGGAGAACATCTTTATCTGCATTGGCTGTGACGGTGTTGTTCTGGATGATAGTGTGATTGATGATGAGTTCATTGTCATTGTAGATCCCTCCACCTCTTGCAGAAACATAATCCAGCTGGGAACTAGCGGTGGATATGGCAATGTTGTTCTTTATTATACTGTTATCTAAAAGTAGAGTTCCTCCGTTGCATACTCCTCCCCCATAAGCATGCACATTCACATTTTCACCTGAGGCGGTGGCACTGTTGTTTTGGATTGTGCTGTTATCAATGGTCATTGTACTGCTTGCATCATTGAAGATCCCCGCACCAGCAACAACCACATTTTCAGTTGAACTGGTGGCTGTAGCAGTGTTATATTCAATGGTGCTGATATTAAGGGTTAATATGCCTTCTCTGTTGTAGATAGCTCCTCCTCTAACGGCAGTGTTACTCTGGAAATTACTGTGGTTAATGGTGCAATTCCCAAGAAAGTTGTATAAAGCCCCACCATTATAGGCACTGTTACTGGTAAATGTGCAGTTATTGATAGTAGAAGTACCTGTATTGGCTATAGCACCCCCAGAGGCATGAGTAGCTATATGTGCGTAGTTATCGGTGAAAGTACTGTCAGTAACCTGTAAAGTCCCATACCAGTTCGTGATGGCGCCTCCTGCATTAGATGCCCGGTTACCAGTGAAAGTACAATCTTGAACTGTTAAATTGCCACGGTTCAAAATTGCACCACCATAACTTCCTGATCCGTGCTTGAATGTTATCTTTTGTATGTTGACTGTGGTCCAGTTTTGAATTACGAAGATATGGTTATGGCTTGCAGCGTCGATTATGGTATTGTCTTGTCCGGATCCAATGATATTTAATGATTTGTTGACTGTTAACCCATAGTCACCAGGGGTATTATAAGTCCCGGATAAGAGGTGTATGGTTCCAGTATTATTATTTGCTGTATTTAATCCCTTGCCGATGGTCTGATAGGGGTTA
>JAHKLP010000004.1 GCA_020855015.1 Methanobacterium sp. | reverse complement strand
CCCTGTTTTAAAATGAGGTTAATGTCTCCATTTAAACTGATCTCTTTAAAACCAGATAAATCCCTGTTTTCTTTAACTACATTTCCAGATCCAGTACCTACACATCCTGAGGCCATTACCACCATAATTAATATTCCAATTGTTCCCCATAACGATTTTTTCAAAATTAACACCCCTTATACTTTTGTATTAACCTAATAACTTCTTTATATATTGTATATTATTTTTGTGGCCATTATAAATTTGTTTAGTTTTAATTGCAGGTCCACTATTTGAATAGTGACCATGAAGACAAAACTAGTCACTACAGTAAAAATTATCTTTTTTATCCAAAACTGTCCCTACATTCTAATATGTTGAGTAAATAATATATATTTGTTACTAATTAGTATAGGGAAAACATCACGGAATTGTTATCAAAAGGGGGAGAAATTAAAATTAAAAGGCCAGGTGAAGAAATTATCAGGGACGGATCCTAAATATGTTGGCAGACGCCCTGATCTATTGAAAAAAATTTAATTCTGGAAGGATTTCTGTTTTTTAAGAAAATGAGTTACTTGATGATATGAGGGAAAATAATAAGCGTATGGAACAATCTTTTGAGAAATAAAAAAATTTGACAATACAAGATTAATTTTTATTCAAAAAGTTACATTGTATCAATCTAAAAACAAAAATACGTGAATTATCTAATCAAAATAGGTATTATTACAATATTGGTTATGCAAAATAAAAAAGGTTTTTATTGTATTCATATTAATTATTATCTGTAGTACTTTTTCCAAATAGCTTTAATCCAAGTGATAAGTTGTTTTTCATATTTTAAAACGATCATTGCAGATGCGACACCAATAATTGCCCCACAAAGTACGTCAAGTGGATAGTGTTCTCCAACATATATCCTTGAAAATGATATGATAGCAGCAAAACCATTAAGGGGTAAATGAGTCTGTATTTGTTGTCTCCAAGATTAAAATTATATTTTAATCCAATAATAGTTGCAATGGCAAATGAGGAAGCTGCATGAGAGGAAGGAAAAGCGTAACTGTTATTTGGAGAAACTAATAAATTTACATTGCTTAAAGTTAAAGATGGTCGCGGTTCAGCAACACCAGATTTTAAAATTTCAACAACGAACTTGGCGAGAAACAAGGCAGTTAAACCCAGTATAGCAACTTTTTTTGCTTTTTTACCACCAAAAATTAAAAGAAGAACACAAAACAAAGTCCAAGCATAAAAGCTTCCAAAAATACTAATAAAGGGCATTGCAATGTTCAAAAAAGAATTATTTATCCCTGAATTAATATAATAAAATAGATTAAGGTTTTGATTCATTATTTCTGAAATCAAAAAATCACACATAGTTAAACCTAGCCTATATTGTTTTGTGTGTTCTTAAATTATGTTGTAGAGTGCTTTTTCAAAAACACTTATATCCTTGTTGGAATTGTAATATTATGGTTTGAATTTTCTTCTTCATACATTTTAATTATATTGATAGGAAAAATTTTAGATTACGGGTATTGACATTTCTTATTAGTTCTTTTGACCAATCAATTCTTTTAATGTTGTTGTATCATTAATATACAATGATTTTATTTATTTTTTCATGTTATGTGTTTGTGTCAACCTTGATTTCTTTAGAAATTTATTAATTTATTAGTAAAAAAGTATGTCAATGAATAAAAAGTGTAGAGATCATAGTGTTTTACAAATTAAAATATGTTAAAAAGTAATACTATTTATCATTTTCTGATAAAGATTTAAAATAAGTGGACATAAATTAGTATTATGGCAGAAAATATTTTACATAATCCATTAGTATTAATATTAATCGCAACAGGATTCACGTGGCTTATGACTGCTTTAGGAGCATCTTCTGTTTTTTTCACTAAAAAAATTAGTAGAAAATTGCTTGATATGGCACTGGGATTTGCAGCTGGGGTAATGGTATCTGTGAGTTTTTGGGGTCTCTTACTTCCCGCAGTGGAAATGTCTGTAAATACCGGTATTCCCAACTGGTTACCTGCCACATCTGGTTTTATTATAGGGGCTGTGTTTTTAGGATTAACCGATAGGATATTACCTCACCTCCATCCGGGTTGTCCTATTGATGAAGCAGAGGGTATTAAAACCACCTGGAAACGTAACAGATTACTGATATTGGCAATGGTTTTGCACCACGTACCAGAAGGTCTGGCCATTGGGGTTGCGTTTGCTGCATCCACAGTTGCATTTAGCATACCTACCTTAACTGCAGCTATAACTCTGGCCGTAGGTATAGGCATTCATAATGTTCCGGAAGGAATGATCGTGGCTATGCCGCTTAGGGCGGAGGGAAAATCCCCACTTAAAAGTTTTGGCTATGGCCAATTATCCGGAATGGTAGAACCAGTAGCTGCTTTATTAGGATTAAGTTTAATTGCCATATCCCGGCCAATATTGCCCTATGCATTGGGTTTTGCGGCAGGGGCTATGATCTATGTGGCTATAGAAGAATTAATACCCGAATGTCAAAGAGGAGAAAATACTGATTTAGCAACAATGTCTTTAATTATAGGATTTTCTATTATGATGGTTTTGAATGTTGCTTTTGGCTAAATAGTTTTAATTAGGATTATAAATTATTCTTGTAATTTAAAAATTTTTTATAATAGCTTATTTTCTTTTTAAAGAATAAATTAACTTAATTGGAGAATTTTTCTAGAAACCCTTAAGGCTAAAGCTGCAGTTAAGAGTATGGTTGGCATTCCCTGTGATTGGGGAACCAGTGATAGGTCAGATATCCATAGATTATCTGGAACACCATATGGTTTCATTGAAT
>JAHKLP010000047.1 GCA_020855015.1 Methanobacterium sp. | reverse complement strand
GTTTTATGGGCAATTTGGGCTATGTCAATGTTCATCCTTTGCAGTACAATAAGCACGTGTTTATCCAAAGCATCTTCCATTACTTCGGTGTCTATAGTACTTTTATTCATGTTAATACGTACAGCCTGACATATTTGAGCTAAATCCCTTGAATGGGCGAAACTGGGCTGTAAACCTTCACCACCGTCTCTTTTGGGAATGTAAACTTTATTAAACCTTTCTATTGCTTTGGCTTCGTAACTTTCACCCAGTTTATCCAGGTTTCTGCGGAAAACTTCTTCCACTTCTTCGATCTCAGGATTTTTAAGGAAGATGTGGAGAGGGGCACGTCGAAGGTGTGCTTCATCCATAATACTTATATCCAGGTTGGTGGAGAAAGCAGGTATGAAATGGGTTTGTAGAATAACAGGAACACCACGTACATAAACCACGTCTTCTTTATTTTCCATGGGTACAATCAAACGGTTGAGGATTAGTTCGTGATCATCACGTTGTCTTCCCAGATCATCAATTAGTAGTACGCCTCCATTAGCCTTAATCTGTGGGGAAGTTTCATAGACTCCTTTATTAGGATCATAATTTGTTTCTAACTGGTTTAAACTTAGTTCAGCACCTGTTAAAACAAATGGGGCGTGAATCTTAACCCAACGAGGATCGTCAGGTTGTTCTTCGCACATTTTATGGAAATCAGGGTCGTAGAGTTGTATAACTTTGCCACCGAATTCAATGTATTTAGGGATTACCAGTGGGGGGAGGAGGTTGGGCATGGTACTGATAATGAAAGTTTTACCAGTTCCAGGTGGTCCATAAACGAAAATACCCTTACTGATTATGGAAGATTCTATCAGGGCTTCTTTAGCGTAATCCACACCCACCACTTCATTGAAAGTATCATGCACCACTTCGGAGGGTATGTCAATTGGGTGGCGGTGGTGCATCTGAAGTTTCATGATCTGATAATATTCTTCATAGGGAACTGGTGCAATACCAACGTAGGGATTGTCTTCGGCAATACCCTTAGCTTTTTCTCGTCCCTTCTTGGTTATGGTGTATTCAACACTTGAAAATAAGAACCCACCACTTACTGGGGCACAAAAGCCAGTTTTTTCCATGCGACTTAAGTTTTCCTCCAGAATATCCCAGTGAATACCAGTCAATTCATTAATGGTCTTTGTTTTCACTGTTCCGTAGCTGGCAATGACTTTTAGTAATAAACCCTCGACAAAGCTTTCAGAAAGCTCAAGATCATCTAATGTTTTGGGCTGTTTCAGGGCTTTGAAAATTTTTTCCATCTTTTCGTCATGATAATAATTCATACAACCACCAAATTTTTATTTTAAACTTATTTATCCCTATTTTGTTATAGTTCTAATTAAAGCAGGTTTTTTACTTGGCTGATGTCAGAAACCACTTTAACATCCAATTCTTCTTTTTTGATCTGTTCTTTTTCAGCTTCAGTAAGTTGAGAGTTAACCAGTATAGCTGACATCCCTGCATTTGTTGCTCCCAATATATCGTCACTGAATTTGTTCCCAACCATAACTGATTTGTTTGCCTGGCATCCCATGCGGTCCAGTGCCATTTGGAATATTTGACGGTCTGGTTTCTCAGATCCAGCCTCTTGGGAGGTGACAACATCGTCAAAAAAATGGTAAAGTCCCAGTCTGATGAGTTTTTCCCACTGTTTAATGGTTAATCCATTTGAAATGACTCCCAACTGGTAATTATTTTTTTTAAGATGTATTAGGGTGGACATGGTGTCTGGGAAAAGCCTTAACAAAGCAAATTTAACATTATGATAAGTGATCATTCCCAGGGCGATGAGTAGTGGTTTTTCCTCTCCATAAACTCTTTTGGTTAATACGTTGAAATGTTTATCATAATTGGATCCCTTCTCTTTAATAATTTCTCTGAGAAGAGAATAGGCTTCTTTATGGGATAATGGCAGACCTGCATCTATCATTGTGCTTAGAGCTGCTTTCCGGGCCAGTTCAGCAAAACCAGAAGTGTCATACAGGGTGTCATCGATATCGAAAAAAACAGCTTTGATCATTTTATCTGCCCTAATTCATGTGTCTGTATTTTAATATTATCCATTAGAAGATTCATAATTATATTATCCGAATATATTATTAATCCATCTTATTAGATTTTTATATTCTAATGATTAATTTTATTTTATGAATTATGTTATTATCCTAGCAATGATCTTGAAGTTACACTAAATCTTTTTTATGGATAAAAATTTAATTGGATGAAAACTTTTTATTTAATTTGTTTATCTTCTAATATTTTAAATGATAATGATAACTTAGGGAAGATTTAGAGAATCCATGAGGATTATAATGGGTTATATTATTATAGTAAATGATTAGTCAGTTAAAGAAAGCATCCAAATTGCTTTGTTTTTGTTTATGGACAATTTCGTCTTTAGAATATCCGAGAGAATCAATTATCCTGGAAACTGCAGGCAGAACTTGATTGTCAATGTAGTAAGATGGGTCATAATTTGCCACATCTGCATCCTCTAATGGTTCTGCGCGCTGGCTAATAGGACCCTTGCCTTTAACAACAATGTATTGGATTATGGATCCGCGCCCTACCTTCCGACCTTTTGCAATGGCTTTTTTTGCAGCAAGTACATGCGGGGCTTTTTGTTTATACTTATCTGGATTTTTGGTTAGTTGAGTATGGATTACCAGATCTTCAAGGGGTATGTCACCATTTTTTATGCGGTTGATAATATCCTTAATGATGGAAGCCGCTTTCTCTGGTGACGCATCTTTTAAGATGGCCATCATCACTTTTTCCTGGGTTTTTTTGGCCACAGGAGCCCAATCTCTCCTAACTAATTCCAAACCTTTAACCACAATTTTATCATCTTGTATCAGGGCGTAACGTTTTTTGGTGACAAAAAAGCCCCTTTCATAGAATCCTTCGAATTCCAGTTCCATTCCAGGGGGAAGTTCATGGTTGACTGAATCCAGGAAATTGTCAACCTTTTCTTTAATTTCTTCGCGCAAATAGCACACCCAAAAATATAGAATCTCCAATTGTTGATATTCAATTGGTAATTTATTTGTTTAAAGAACTTAAATGTGTTGAAATTTGCATACAAAATATTATTGCATGCAAATAATTATTTAATTTATTCTTCAACGATTATTCCATTAATAATACCATCTTGTCCAGGTCGTGAAGTCACTTTTACTTTACCTGAGCTGGTTTCTACAACTGCCCCTTTAGTGATGATATTTCTTCTTACAAAGTGAGTGTTGGCATGATTTTCCACCACACTTATTATATCTGCTAACTCCACCTTCTGGGTTTTAGGGTTGACTATATTTATTTTCTGTTCATTGGTGAGACGGATTTTTTCGTTACCACCTTTGGTTCGGATTGTTTTAATCTTACGGTCTCCGATTTTGGTTTCAGCAGGTTCTCGGCCAAATTCCATTTTCCTTTTGTTACGATTAGTTTTTGCCCGTGCACCACTTGGTTTTCTCACGGATGTTCCTTGCCATATTGCCATTAAATTCACCTCTGTTATCTTAATTAAAATGCATTCCATATCTATTTCATTTAAAAGTCATGGAAATTCATTATTGAATATAATTCCTTGGAGCGTAAAAAAGTCTTCTTCTGAGTCTTCAACTCCAGATGTTATGGTTTTAATGGGTATGATATATTAACCTTTCCCCTATATTATTGGGTTAGTCCTTTTTGATGATCTATTTTATGGGTAAATAATATTGTATAAAAATCACGTTAAATTATTATGTCCTAAAACACTATAATATTATTAAATAATTACTATTTTAATATTTAACAACATCATTAAGATAGAATACATTAAATATTTACTTCAACCAGTTATATGAACATTTTACTCAGTTATTGTGATTTTTTTCACAAAAATATCATGGAAAGAATATTAGTGAGTGAATTATTATATAATAATCTAGATTAAATATTCTAAAACCTAATCTCAGAATCTTATTTACAAATCATCTAAATTATGAATAAAAATCATCGACAATAGGATGTTCTGTGAGAGATACCATGAATAACGCATTAGAATTACGGAAATTCGTAGCTCCTGAATTCATCTTTGGTTCTGGCGCAAGATTGCTTGTGGGACGTTATGCCAAAAATTTTGGTGCCCGCAAAGTGTTAATTGTTACAGACTCTGATGTAATGGCTGTTGGATTGGTTGATCCTGTTTTTGAAGCATTGAAAAATGAAGGAATTGATTATGAGATATATTCGGATATTAAACCAAACCCTACAGCTCTACAAGTTTCTGAAGGTTCCAAAGTTTATCTTGATGAGAACTGCAATTTTATTGTAGCAGTGGGTGGTGGAAGTCCTATGGATTGTGCGAAGGCCATAGGGATTGTAAGTTCTAATAATAAAGAGGTATATGAATTTGAAGGTGTGGATAAAGTTTTGATACCATCACCTCCACTAATCTGTATTCCAACAACTGCCGGAAGTGCAGCAGATGTATCTCAATTTGCAATAATAACCGATGATGATCGTAAATTGAAGATGGCTATAGTCAGTAAAACCGTGGTTCCGGATGTCGCGCTCATTGATCCAGAGACTACATTAACCATGGACAAGTCTCTGACCATCTGCACTGGTTTTGATGTTTTAAGCCATGCAGTTGAAGCATTTGCCTCCAATGCCAGTTCACCCATAACCGATTTGCATGCACTGGAAGCCATTCGCTTGGTAGCAAAAAATCTCATTCCCACCAGTAATGATCTGGATAATATTAATTTAAGAGGGGAAATGATGTTAAGCTCTCTAAATGCAGGATTAGCATTTTCCAATGCAAGTCTTGGATTAATACACGCAATGGCTCATAGCTTAGGTGGATTTTTAGATTTACCTCATGGGGAATGTAACGCTCTATTATTGGATCATGTGGTTGAATTCAATTTTGAAGCAGAAATCCAAAAATACAGGCAAATTGGCAAAGCTCTTGGGCTGGAACTTGAAAATATGAGTGATTATAAGGCTAAAACAGTTCTTCTCAACCGAATAAGGGATCTGAAATCCCAAGCTGATATAAATTACACTCTTAAAGATGCTGGAGTTACCCATGATGATATTTCTGAACTAGCAAGTAAAGCCATGAATGATGCTTGTATCATCACCAATCCCAGAAAACCAACACAAAGTGATGTAGAGGAGATATTCAGAAATGCGCTCTAGTAATGAAGATAATTGGGATTCTATCCGTGAGAAAATAATCGGGTTAGGGGAACAATCAATTAGAAAGAGCTATTACCCTGAATTACAACAACGTATTTCTGAATTAGAACGATTTAGGGCATTATTAGATGAAACTAATGATGCCATATTTCTTTCAGAACTTCCTTCAGGTAAATTTGCTGATTTTAACAGTTCTGCATGTGAACAACTGGGATATTCTCCACAGGAAATGTCAGAAATGTCAATTAATGATATTATCGCTCCAGGTAAACTTGAAGGAATGAAGGGCATTATTGACGATTTAATTGCGGGTAAACAATTAAAGAATCGCCTAACTGTAGAAACATTCCTAATGAGGCAGGATAATTCTCAGATAAATGTGGAGATCAACATTAGTCTGGTGCGTTTCAGTGATGATGCTTATATGGTAATGGTGGCTCGTGACATTACTGAACGCAAGGAGTTTGAAAATGCTCTTAAATCTTCTCTTAAAGAAAAAGAAGTCTTGATCCGAGAAATACATCACCGTGTTAAAAATAACATGCAGATTATCTCTAGTTTGCTGAACCTGCAAAAACAGTATGTTAATGATGAAGAAGCAGTTAATGTCCTGTTGGAAAGCCAGAATCGGGTTAAATCCATGGCTATGATCCATGAAAAACTGTATAAAACAAATAATTTTTCTGAAATTAACTTTGGAGACTACATTAAAAGCTTGGTGGATGATCTTTTCCGTTCTTATGGTGCAGATCCTGTCCAGATAAAAAAGAAGATGATTTTTGACGAAATAATGCTGGGGCTGGAAACTGCCATTCCATGTGGTCTTATAATAAGTGAACTGGTAACCAATACTCTTAAATATGCTTTTCCCAACCACATGGAAGGTGAATTCAGAATTGAAATGTATGAAATTGAGGGGTTGTATCATCTAATTATCAGTGATAATGGGGTAGGTATGCCACCTGACATTAACTTTGATAAAACAGAAACACTGGGCTTGATACTGGTAAATACTCTGGTTAATCAATTGGAAGGCACAGTTGAACTGGAAAGCATCAATGGAACTCAATTTAAAATTGTCTTTAAAGAGTTAGAGTATGAAGAAAGAATTTAACAAATTATTTAAGTCCAAGTAATTTTAAAAAAATCAATAAATTTCTCTTTTATTTATGAGAAATATTATCCAACTATTAATCTATCTAACTTATTTTCGGATTTTTTTGGGTCAAAAAACTGCTAAAAATGATTATTTGATTAGATGGGTATATTTAAATATCGAAACATCCCAATTCACTACCAGCAGGATAATTATTATATTCTTATAACACATTTAAACACCTTAAAAAGCTTTAAAAAGGCGTTTGATGTTGTGAGATAGTAAACTGAATAAAAACTGGTGAATCAATGAAAATCGGAATGTCGCATGGGGCTGGCGGAGAGATAATGCAGGACCTCATCTCGGATATGATACTGGGCAATATTAAAAACAAGAAAGTAAATGGAGGAGTGGGGCTGGAAGACCTGGATGATGGGGCAACCATCCCTATAGGAGAAAATGAGATTGTAATTAGTACTGACAGTCACACCATAGATCCATTATTCTTCCCTGGAGGAGATATAGGTAGAATAGCAATGGCAGGAACAGTGAATGATGTTTCAGTAATGGGAGCACGTCCCCTGGCCATAGCCAATGCCATGATCATAAGTGAAGGATTTAGTGGGGAAGAATTGGAACGTATAATTCAATCCATGGACGAGGTGTGCCAGGAAACCGGTGTGGCAATTGTAACTGGAGATACCAAGGTAATGGAGAACGACAAATTAGATAAAATGATCATCTGCACCACGGGTATAGGTATAGCCTCTAAAGGTGCAATAACTCCTGATTCTGGACTGGAAGTAGGAGATAAAATCATCCTCTCTGGAAGTGTGGGTGACCATGGTATTTCCTTAATGAGCTACCGTGAAGGTTTCGGCTTCGAAACAGACCTCAAGTCCGATGTTGCCCCAGTATGGGATATTGTCCAGACCGCCCTTAACATTGGGGGGGTAAATGCCATGAAAGACCCCACCAGGGGTGGAATAGCCAACGCACTAAATGAAATGACCTCAAAATCAGGTTTGGGAATGTATCTAGACGAAGAAAAGATACCAGTCAAAAGAGAAGTGCATGCTGCATCAGAAATGCTGGGAATAGATCCATTTGAAGTCGCAAATGAAGGTAAGGTTATTATGAGCGTTAAACCAGAAAAAGCCGATGAAATGGTGGCAGCTATCAGAAAAACTAAGTATGGTGGCGGAGCCCAGATCATTGGTGAGGTAACTGATGATAAGCATGTGATCCTGGAAACATCCATGGGTGGGAAAAGAATACTTGAAGCACCTATAGCAGATCCAGTACCCAGGGTGTGTTAAGTCTTATCAATGTTTTAGTTAGGATATTAAACTAAGAAATTCAAAATAAGTAAAGGTGGGTTGATCAAATGGAGCAATTTTGGGGTAGGAGAATGGCAGCTTTAATTATTGATGCAATCTTTATCAGCCTGTTAATGTGGGCCTTAACTGCCCTTTTATATCCATTGATAGCTTTGACTAACCTTCACTATGTCTTTAATTTCTGGTTAATATTATGGGGATTTTTGATAATTATTTACTTTACAGTAATGGAGGGAAAGTGGTCCACAACTCTGGGGAAAGGTTTGCTGAAGTTAAAGGTTCAGACCAAAGATGGAGACATGAATTACCAAAGAGCATTACTGAGAAATCTCTCCAAATTCCTATGGATTCCATTGTTAATTGATGCTGCAATCGGTTTTAGAGGTGCAAACAAAGGGCGATATTTAGATGATTATGCTAATACAAGAGTGATTAGGCTAGAATAACTATATTTATAACTAATTTTGATTTTTAATAGTAAGTATTTGTTTTTATTATTAATTCCTTAAATAAAAGAAAATAAGGAAGATAATATTGCCAAGGCAATATTAAATTCTAATTTTATTCTACGATTTTAACAAGTTGGACTTCTTCTGGTGCCGGTATGGCTCTGGCGATGAGTAAGGTTGCAACAACTGCTATAATG
Source organism: Methanobacterium sp. (assembly GCA_020855015.1). Taxonomy (GTDB): domain Archaea; phylum Methanobacteriota; class Methanobacteria; order Methanobacteriales; family Methanobacteriaceae; genus Methanobacterium. Next base: position 42,099 of record JAHKLP010000047.1, on the reverse strand, counting down.
GTAATTATAATTGCATATATAAATAGGCCCATTAGGTCGCTTCCTTTGCCTACAAATGTTGTAATAAGTGACTTAATGGCTTCATTCCATGCCAAAGCAGCAATCAACCCAAATGCGGTGGTCAACAATGTGGCAATAGTTTGCATTACCTGTCCTTTCACTTCGTTTGTCATTTTTTTCCCTCCACAAAAATCCTTATTAATATTAATTAGTAATGATAATAATATATAAATTTTCAAGTTACAGCGAACAGTTTGGAGATTAATTTAATTTTCTTAGATGATTACAGTCTAAAATTGTCCATAAACTACATTTCGATGAGTTATAGTAAAAATTTATAGCCAAAGGCACATACCATTAATTAATAAGAACCAAAAAAAACTAATCAGAATTAAACTGGGAACAATGAACTAACATTTTTAAAACTAATATTATAATTAAATCATCGTAAGATCCATTTACAAAATCGTAAATGAGATAGATTTGAGGTATTGAAACCATGTCTATGGGTGCATCTACAAAACAGGGATATGAAATTGCGGAGAAAAGCAGAAAAATTGTAAGATCCCTGATTGATTCAAAAACAAAGAATTTAACTCCGGAAGAAAGATCTATAGTGGAGAGAATTGTTCATTCCACTGCTGATCCAGAATATGCAGATATAACTCGGATGAGCAAAGATTTTGTTGGAGAAAGTCTTAAAGCAATTTCTGATGGAAAAGAAATCTTAACAGACATAAACATGGTTAAGGTGGGCATAAATAAATATGAAGGAAATATAAGGTGCCACATCGGTGATGAAGCAACCATTAAACTTGCAAAAAAACAAGAAATCACCAGAGCTGCAGCAGCTATTGAATTAGCTGCATCAAAAGGTTTTGATGGAGTTGTTGCAATCGGCAATGCACCTACGGCTCTTTGGAAAGTGATTGAACTTGTAAATTCGGGTTCGATGAATGTGAAATCAGTTATTGGTGTTCCTGTAGGTTTTGTTGGTGCTGCTGAATCTAAAAAATCACTTCAGGAAACTTCAATCCCCTACTTGGTCACTGAAGGTCCTAAGGGAGGAACTCCCGTGGCTGTGGCGGCAGTGAATTCTTTAATTAATATTTTAAGGAGTGAATGACGTGAAATCCGAGGAATTATTTACAGATGCTAAAAATTATCTTCCAGGTGGAGTTGATTCTCCTGTAAGGGCTTTTAAACCATATCCCTTCTTCGCACTTAGAGGTGAGGGATCCCGTATCTTTGATGTAGATGGAAATAGTTATATTGATTATTGTCTTGCTTATGGGCCTCTAGTTTTAGGGCATGCCTATCCTACAGTGGTGAATACAGTCAAAGAACAACTTTTCAATGGTTCAGCTTATGGAGTCCCCACTGAAAATGAGATAAAACTGGCAAAAGAGGTTATAAAACGTATTCCCTGCGCCGAGATGGTTCGTTTTGTTAATTCGGGGACAGAAGCCACTATGAGTGCCATTCGATTGGCTAGGGCAGTTACTGGCAAAAAAAAGATCGTTAAATTTGAAGGAGCATATCATGGAGCTCATGATTATGTTTTGGTTAAATCTGGTTCAGGAGCAATAGGCTTACCAGACTCTCCAGGTGTACCAGAAGAAACAACAAAAAACACAATTTTAATCCCATTTAACAATGAAGAAGCCATTACTGATCTTTTTGAAAGAGAAGGTGAGAATTTGGCGGCAATTATTCTTGAACCTGTAATGGGTAATGTGGGATGTATACCTCCTAAAAAAGGTTATCTAGAATTTTTAAGAAAAATAACAATTGAAAATGATGTTATGCTAATTTTTGATGAGGTCATAACTGGTTTTAGGATAAGTGAAGGTGGAGCTCAGGAATACTTTGGTGTCACTCCAGATTTGGTAACTCTGGGCAAAATTCTTGGGGGAGGATTTCCTATGGGAGCGTTAGCTGGAAAAAAAGAATTTATGGAAAGAATAGCTCCTTCTGGTGATGTTTATCAGGCCGGTACATTTAATGGGAATCCTATTTCAATCATAGCGGGCCTTGAAACTCTTAAAAATCTGGATAAAAAATTTTATCAGGACTCAGAGACTAAAGGTCTGAAAATGCGCAGGGGTCTCCAGGATATCCTCCATGATGCCTCTCTTGAATATCAGGTGGCTGGATTATCTTCGATGTTCCAACTGTACTTCACTTCTAATGAGGTATGGGATTATGCTCAGGCAAAAACAGCTGATACTGATAAATTTGCCCGATATTTCCATAGTCTCCTAAGTAATGATGTTTTTGTCATGCCGTCTCAGTTTGAGTGCTGCTTTATATCTAAGGTCCATTCATCCCATGATATTGAAATAACTTTAGAAGCAATGGCAGAGGCTATTATAACCGCTGAAAAGAAATAGTATGATGTTGTTATATACACAATTATTGCCAGTATCAGTTTAGCAAGTATTAATTTCCCATCTCATAAAACCTCAAATAATGTAAAAAAGTTCATCAAATAATGTAAAAAAGTTCACTGGCTAAGACTATCATAAGAACAATAATTAGCAGTACTACAAAGACACCTAATAAACCGATGGGCCCCATTCTGCCGGCAATTGACTTCAAGTTTGATGAGCTATTTTCTTCCAGAGCTCTCTTCTCGTCCACAAGCATCATAAGACGATTCATCTCTACAACATCTTTTTGGCTGACTTTTTCGTTGCTATGTTCTGCACTTGTTTCGTATTGCTCTACAATATCCCACAAATCTCTGCTATCCTGTTTTAGATTTGATAACATATCTTCTGTTACATTATCTTGCTGTGACAATTGATTAATAATCTGGCGATTATCAGGTAGCGCAGTATCTTCAGAATCTAGTTTTTCATCAACTTTAAAATCAGGGTTCGGGGTTCGAGAATGGAATTGTACTGTGCTTTGATATTCTAATACATGCCCACATTCGCATTTATCAAAGTCATCGGGGCTTTCACCTTCCTGTAACTCGTAATATCCCCTGCAGAAAGTACACACTAAGTATCCATAATGAGTATCTGGAAAATCAAAATCTTCATCTTCTTCACTATGGTCTAAAACCATTCAAACACCTTTAAAATGGTAGTTATCTTACCATTTTTTCTTCCTAATTCTCTTCACTATAATATATTCTTATTTTATTTATATAATTTGGTTAAGTGGTATCTGTTTGATAAAATCTATTTTTTATAGCTAAAATTGGTTTAATGAGATGAATGATTTTAATAAATTTTTTAATCCCTTCTTAAATCCTTTAACATGATTATTATGGTGCTTTTACTACAGTGTTTGTTTAGTACGGTTCCCAGTCACTTAGTTTTACACCAGATTATCACAAAAGAATAATACTATCTACTGTATCGGGGATAATTTCGCTATTATTGTTTACAATTATAAATAGGTTTAACTGAAGAGATATTAATCAGTATGAAAATTGCAGCAGGTGTGGGGAAAAACCTGGCCATAGTTCAGGCAGCCCAAAAAGTTGACTTTGAAATAATCTTAACTAAATCTGAAGATGAGCTTTTAGATTTAGTACTAAATGGAAATGTTGATGCAGGAATAAGGGGATCGCTTAGCGCATCACATTTCATGTCTAAAATCCGTGAAAACTATCCTGAAGTTTCCCGGGCATCGTTATTAGAATTAAAAGGGCATAAGTTTCTTTTAGCCCCTGTGGGTATTGATGAAGGTGACACACTGGAGAAGAAGGAGAAGATAATAGATAATGGTGTTCAATTTTTGAAAGAAATGGGCTTGGAACCTAAGGTTGCAATTCTTTCTGGAGGAAGGCCTCAGGACAGAGGTAGAAGTCCACTCATTGACAGTTCCATAGATGAAGCTGAACAGTTAACAATGATCACAAAGGATAAATATCGGGTGAAACATTACTTTATACTAATAGAAGATGCTGTTTCTGATGGTGCTAATTTAATACTGGCGCCGGATGGTATATGTGGAAACTTGATCTTTCGCAGCCTTGTTCTAATAGGTTCTATTAAAAGCCACGGAGCAGTGACTCTGGGAATTAAAGAAATATTCATTGACACATCCAGATCCCAGAATGAAGAAGGATACTTGCGGGCTCTTAAACTTGCAGAAAAACTGGCAAAATTGAGAAAAAAATAATTCACCATGTCTACTTAGTAAATTAAAAATCAACAACGCAGCTAAAACATCATCCTCATTTATATTTTAAACTTATTTGACTTATATGATAAATTGAAATAATTAAATAAATATCGGGAATCTAAAATGTCATTTTTAACACCAGTCTACAAGCTTTATGAATGGTACATATCTCGTAATCTACGACCAGAGAACATGCCTAAACATGTTGCTATTATTATGGATGGAAATCGTCGTTTTTCCAAAATCCAGGGAAATATGGATGCAGTAGACGGTCATAAGAAGGGCATTAATACATTAGAAAGTGTACTTGATTGGTGTGTTGATTTAGGGATTGAAATTGTCACAGCCTACGCTTTTTCGACTGAGAACTTTAATAGGCCCCCTAATGAAGTCAAAGGTCTTATGAGTCTTTTTAAAGAGAATTTCGAAGGAATAGCCAGGAACAAGAAGATCCATAATAATGAAGTTAGAGTAAAAGCAGTAGGTAAACTAGAGCTATTACCGGATGATGTGCGGGAGGCCATTCGCATAGCTGAAGAATCAACTGCTAACTACAACAAAAGGTTAGTTAACATTGCCATTGGTTATGATGGGCGTATGGAAATCGTTGATGCTATAAAGAAAATAGTTAATGAAGTTGAAAATGGTAAAATACGTCCTGAAGATATTGATGAGAATTTAGTAAATAAAAATCTTTACACTGCTGGAATGGAGGATCCAAACCTGATCATAAGGACCAGTGGAGAAGAAAGACTCAGCGGATTTCTCTTGTGGCAGTCATCTTACTCTGAACTCTATTTCTGTGACAGTTTATGGCCTCAACTCAGGAAAGTTGATTTTTTGAGGGCTGTACGTTCATACCAGCAGAGAGAACGTCGATTTGGCGTCTAAGTGGGTTTATGTTTATTGGCGTTAATTTATATTAAGGGTGATATGATTGATTGACAGTCACTGCCATGTTGATTTTAAGGTCTACAATAAAAATCGGCAGGAAATAATGAAAAACGCCCAAGATAATCTCACAGCAATAGTAAATTCAGGAGCTTCCCTGGGTGGAAACCGGCGCACCCTGAAACTTGCAGAAGAATATAAAAATTTTTTATACCCCACACTTGGATTTCATCCTTTAAATGCATGTAAATCTGATGAATCTGTAATAAAACAGGTTTTAACCGAAATTGAATCTGCTATTGGTGATGCCGTTGCTTTAGGCGAGACTGGGCTAGATTTTAATAGTTTAGATGATGAAATGGCTAAAAATAGGCAGATAAAACTATTTGAAACTTTTCTCAAGTTGTCCATTGAATACCAGCTGCCCCTGGTGATACATGCCCGTGATGCAGAGGAAAGAGCACTCGAAATGGTTAAAAAGTATTCCTCCATTCCCCAAGTTATTTTTCACTGTTATGGAGGGGATCTTGAAACTGCACAGAAAATAATTGATGAAGGATATTTCATCTCCCTTTCAACCATTGTATGTTTCAGTGAACATCACCAACTTCTAGCAACTAAAATCCCTTTATCACATCTTCTCACCGAAACTGACAGCCCCTATCTATCTCCATTTAAGGGGCAGAGAAATGAACCTTCTTTTGTTAAAGAAACAGTTAAAACAATTGCTAGTGTCAAGTCAACATCCATAGAAAAAGTTTCAAAAATCACAGAATCTAATGCAAGACAAATTTTTGCTTTCTAATCTCTTTTTCTATAAGAATGGTCGTTTTTTTTAAGATTAATTTATTTCTCGATTGTTACATTTCTTTCACTGAAAACTTCGCTGGCAGAGAACAAACCATTTAATGCCTTAGGAAAACCTGCATAAACTGCCATTTGGATTATAACCTCGATTATCTCCTGGGGAGAGCAACCAACATTTAGCGCACCATGTATATGGCTTTTTAACTGGGTTTGGGCACTACCCAAAGTGGTTATGGAAGCTATGGTCACCAACTCCCTGGTCTTCAAATCCAAACCAGGCCGGGAATAAATTTCTCCATAAGCAAATTCTGCAACGTAACGTGCCATGTCTGGAGCTAAATCTTCCAGATTTTCCTCAAGTATTCTGAAGGAATCAGGATTCATGTTTTTCAAGTATTTAATGCCTTTCTGATATTTATCTTCACTCACAGTTTCACTCGCCATTTAATATTTATTCTATTAAAATTCTCTGTTCTAGGATTAGGGAGTTAACGTATTTAAGTATACATTTAATAGTGTAACTTGCCATAATTGTACTTATATTGTGGTTAAATAATGTATGGCAAATCTAACAGATGAACATGACATGAGGATATATTATTTAATCTCGGAAGAAGGTGATCTCTATGAAAAGGTTAAGCATGTGTTTTTTAACAATTTCCCTGGTTTTTTCAATGTTTTCGCCTGTTATGGCTGCTGAACAATCGAATTTGGATGATATTAAAAATGACACAGACCAAGCGTTACAGAACGCAAGTCAAATAACCAATGAAACTGCTCAGGAAGTTGAAAACACCTTGAACCCTATACAGGATATTGTCAACACAATTAGCTTGATTATACAGCAGATACAGCAGATAATCCAGGACATATCCTACATAATGGGTGGTGGCAACCAGTAAGAAATAATTTTTAAAAAGTGAGATTATCACAAAATCAATTAAATAAAATCCTTTGACAGAATAAACAGGGGATGATTAATTATTAAACCTAAAGTTACACTCAGTGCAGCCATGACTTTGGACGGAAAAATAGCCACTAAGACTGGCAGTTCCGAGATATCTGGTCCGAAAGATCTATTAAGAGTTCATAAACTCCGCAAAGGTATGGATGCCATAATGGTGGGAATAAACACTGTTCTGGCAGATGACCCTCGCCTGACTGTTCACAAAATGTCATCAAAACCAGATGATAACCCCATTAGGGTAGTGGTTGACAGCAAGGCCCGCACACCCTTAAATTATAGAATTATTAACAGTGAAGCTCCAACCATAATCGCAGTTTCCACTGAAGCCCCCACAGGAAGAATTAAATCATTAGAATCAGTAGAAAACGTGGAAGTAGTGATCTGTGGCAATGAACGTGTTGATCTGGAATTTTTAATGGAAAAGTTGAGTGAAAAAGGGATTAAAACATTAATGCTTGAAGGGGGATCCACTCTGAACTATTCAATGTTTGAAGCTGGTATGGTAAGTGAAGTGAAACTGTGCATTGCACCTATGATTGCCGGTGGAAATCAGGCTAAAACTCTGGTAGATGGTGATGGAGTGGATTACATGAAAGATGCATTCCGTCTAAAGTTTAAAAAAAGTTACACCTTGGGAGAAGATTTAATTGTGGAATACGATGTATTAATAAATGAATCCACTATTAAAGAATAAATCCACCACTAACAAATTTCCCTATAGCTTTATCTTAATTCTAAAAATAAATGAAAGGCATGATATCATTTAGAATATGCCTTTTTCCTTGAGTATATGGGTGGGATTATCTTTTAATACTGTTTTAAGCTCTTTTACAGGTAGACCTGCACCTAATGCTATTTTTTCTGCCATCTGATAAGTTATTAAGTCTTCAGGTGCATGGGTGTCTGTATCAACCACCAGATCTGCCCCTACCTCCAGGGCGGTCTTTACCACATGCCCATTACCCAGGCTGTGACCTTTCCTTGCACTTATCTCCAGAAATATGTTATTTTCTTTGGCAACTCGCGCTTCTTCATGGGTTATAAGTCCAGGATGGGCTAAAACATCCACATCAGGGCAGTTAACTGCACTCCAATTGGTACCCTCAATCACTGGTTCCACCAGGGTTTCACCATGAACCACAATAATCTCCGCTCCTAATTCTTTGGCCTTCCGAGCAAGTTTAGGGATTATCTCGGCAGGTACATGAGTAATTTCTGCTCCTGGAATAATTTCAATGTCCCAGTTATCTCTTATGTCTAAAACCGCGTTAATAACTCTACCCACACAATCCACATTGCTGGCATCCACGTGATCAGTTATAGCCACTGCCCGATGACCTAAGACAGATGCTCGGCGTGCTATTTCTGATGGTAGGAGTTCTCCATCACTAAATATGCTGTGGGTATGCAGATCTATTCTTTTTCCCATACAGGGCTCTCCTAATAAATGTTTTTCTTATTTTTAGTAATACTCACTACTTTAATTTACTTTATCTGCATGAAATACCTTGATTATTTATTTATCTGAAGACATAATAAATGTGGTGATAAATTGCAATCTTTAGTCTTCGCCCCATCCCATATAACCGGGTTTTTTGAAGTGGTAGATCATCCTGACCCTCTCATCAAGGGATCAAGAGGTGCAGGGGTAACCCTTGACCAGGGAGTTTTAACTCAAGTGGATGTAAGTGAAGGAAATGGTGAGATCATCATCAAAAACAATGGAAAACCCATTAGCCCAAAATATCCTCTGGATACATCGGTGAGTTATAGAACTCTGGATTTGCTAAGGAAACAAACAGGAACAATTGAATGGAACAACATTCAGATCACCATCCATCATCAAACTCAGGTTCCAGTGGAGTCTGGTTTTGGAGTATCAGCAGGATATGCACTGGGAACAGCCATCGGATTATCAAAACTTCTTAAACTGCCTTTGACATTTAATCAGGCAGCATCAATTGCCCATCACGCTGAAGTTGACTTAAAAACTGGTTTAGGTGATGTAATAGCGGCTTTGTTTGGTGGATTTCCCATAAGGGTAGAGCCTGGAGCTCCGGGAATTGGAAGAGTGGATAAAATTCTCAATGGTGATGTAAATAATAGTAATGATGATTTGTTCGTGATATCCAAGAGTTTGGGAAATATTGAAACTGCATCAGTTTTGCAGGATCCGGCCTTAACCCATAAGATTAACGGTGTGGCAAGGCACATGCTCCAGAAATTACTTTCAAATCCAAAAATCACCAATTTTATGGATATTTCACTTAAATTTGCCCTGGAAACTGGCCTAATTGATCCAGAGATCATGGAAATTGTGGATGTGATGAAAGATGAAACACTTGGTGCTTCAATGGCAATGCTCGGGAAAACAGCCTTTGCCATTTCCGAAACTCCGGATTCCAGTGTGGAGGGAGTGATGGTTGCCAGAGTTGATAATTGTGGTTGCAGGTTTTAAGTAGAATAATTTGAATAAAAAAAGATATTAATTTTACAGTATTTTTTGAATTATTCTGATTAAAGGTTTTTTCAAAGTTTTTAAGGAGGATTATGAGTCCTCACCTTTTGGTGTCAATCACATCCTCAATGACATAACTTATTCCTTCCTCATCCATCTTCTTGGTTAGAGTTCTTGACATTTTACCCACAGCAAATATGAGTACATTTAATCCTCTTTTGGATGCCGCGATCGTTGCTTGAGGGGTGGCAAATTCGAAATCTGGCTTTACTCCCAGTTTATCAGCCAGAGCTCTGGATACTGTTCCCATAATTCCTACTCTGTCGAAATGATCAGGATATTTTTCCAGAATTTCACGGACATGTTCCAAGTCACAGGCCTTTGATCCGCCCTGATTGATAGTTGGGAGCTTAATAATTACTACAAATCCTGGTTCAAGTTCGATTAATCCATTCAGGCTAGTAAGTGCCACGTCTTCGCCTTTTTTAGCCTGGTGAAGTACTTCAGCATGGGCAGAAGTTTCTTTTTTACCCGCAAATAATGTTCCATCTTCCATCTTAAGCCAAACAGTTTCCCCCACATCCAGATCTTCCAGTGCGATGGCTGGCCAAACAGATTTGTAAGTGTTCATGGTGTCAAGTACCTGGTCAGCATATTTACGGAGATCAACAGCTCCTTTTTTTACTTTTTCTATTCCACGTTTAGTAATTTTGTAGCGGGACTGTCCAGTGCCAGTTTCAACCCATCCTTCATCAACCAGAGTTTTCAAATTCTCCGAAACTGCCTGAACAGTGATTCCTAATTTATCAGCTATGTCCTTCTGACGGAGGTGAGGTTGGTCTTTGGCAATTTCGGCCAGGATTTGAAATTTGGTTAACTCCCCCTTTTTCTTAAAAACTTTCATAACTCCACCTTTTTTTAACTTAAGATGTACTAAAGTTTGATGTTGAAAATATTATATATTTCCATTTCAATTGTTTCAGATAATCCCATTTAATGATTCATTGAATATTATCAGGAATTCTTCCTGTTTACCTCCAGGAATGTAAGCACCACAGGCCACAGAGTGACCACCACCACTTCCTCCCACCTTGGCTGCAACCTTATTTATCAAATGGCCAAAATGAATTCCATCAAATGCCAAAAGCCTGGAGCAACGTAATGATACTTTTAAACCATCATTTTCATCATTGCGGGCGAAACCAATCATGGGTTTTCTCCAGTCCCCATAACTTAAAATCATCCCGGCTATGGTACCAATAACTTCGCTTTTTATTCCATTCCCATTGAAGTACTGCAAATTATCCATGGTAGAAATAAGATCTTCTTCCTGGATCCATTGCATCTTCTGAGCCAGATAACGACGATGCTCGCGCCCTAAATTATCCATGTCATCCAGAGCAAGCCCCCTATCGCCTTTAAGAACTTTAAGAGCTATTCCGGTATTTTTATGTCTACTGCAGGCGTTTATGGCCGTAGAAAATTCACTGGCATCTCGCAGTGGCGAGTATTTCTCTTCTTCCAGAAACTCATATGCATCTCCTGAAACCAGACGAGGAATGTATTTAACATAGCGAGAGGGTACTTCAAGACTCATCATCCTCACCAGTTCAGTGAAAAGCTTCTTTTTCTCGTCCATACTAAGATCGTAAAGTGTGCGTTGTTTGTCTTGGTTTTTAGTGTATATGTCCAGTTTTTTTAGGAGTTGAATGGCTTCATTACGATTATTGGTAATGGGGAGTTTAACATCTCCAAAGTAGGAAAGAGCCACAAAAAGGGGTCGGGTCTGCCTTCCGTATAATGCAAGGTCATTTACTGATGCCACCATCCCTTTATTAACACCATCTTCAACTATTAATTCATTAATACCCACTAATTTACCGTATAAATTGTTCTGCATATCTCCAACAGCACTTAAGACACCAATCCAACTTAAATCATGAAATCCATATGTTCTGGCCAGTAGATAACACATGCCTCCGCCTGAAACCTGGAAAGAACCATCAATACCATAATAATTAGGGTTAATCTCCAGAAAACCACCATCATGTGAAGAAATATCCCTTAATGGAGGATGATGGTCCAGGATAATAACCTTGGACTTTGAAGTTCTGAAATGATCAAGATCTTGTCCTGAGCCTAAATCAGAAAATATTGTGACCTCATTCTCCCTTTTTAATTCTGGGATCATATCCAGAGTTATGAATTCCACTTCATGGTCGATTTCCAGACGATCAAGGGTTAATGATAGTATTGCTCCAGCTGATATCCCATCACAGTCTATATGACTATATATCTTAATATCCTCAGACTTTTTTACCATTTCATGGGCTTTCATCAATGTATTATGCATATCTGTCGGAATAACAGCCATAACATCCCTTTTTAAAATTTATTAACTTGAAATAATTTAATGATTAACCACTATTCTTATTTTCTTTCTAAATTTAATGGTCCCCCCACAATGAATTTAGACGGAATTTTATCCTCACCATCTATCTATGGTCGTGATCCATTGATTAAATTGCTTATTTTAAGTAGAACTTCCAGTTTTCTCATCTTTTTATCCACGATGACCCTCCCGGATCCTTCCCACCAGGAAGGGGGATAAGATTTGTATTTCTCCACAGAAGGATTCAATCCCAGTTTTTTCGCTGCCTGGGTTATTTCACGTATTTTAGGTGAGCTTACTGCGTGTTTTTTGGAAATTTTCCTTCCCTCTGATCTGGTCTTCTTAGAATCAATGTAATCCGGCCAGATGATTGATCTTTTTTCATCTTTCATTGCTTTATTCCTCACAATATGAATTCAAGTTAGTTTAAATCTTTTCTTACATGGATTTAAGCATTTAAATAATCACAATTTTTAGGTCAGAATTCATTTTCTGGCATTCACTGGCCCATTTCTTCCATTAACTCTTGGAGCATGTCTTTTACTGTGTATTTTGCAGGTGTGATGGATGTTATTTTTAAATCATCCAGAGGTTTTTGAGTTATGGGCCCAATAGCTGCCACTATGATATCTCCCTCTTTCAAAGATTCTATTAGTTGGTTTCTTTTATCTCCAGCAATTTCAAAGAGGTTAGTAACAGTAAGGGGGCTAGTAAAGGTTATTGCATCTATATTCCCTTTAATTAGATCGTCCACAAGTAGTTCAACTTTACTGGTATCCTTAGGTTTGGTTGATTTGTAAGCTTCTGCCAGAAAAACAGTGGCCCCCATTTTTTTCAAACCCTCCGGAAGCACATCTCTTGCTTTAAATGTGCGAGGAACTCCTATTTTTATGCCTTGCAGATTCATCTCTTTAAACTCTTCTAGAAGTCCTTCTGCAGTATAATCTTCCGGAACCAAGTCTGTTTTAAGACCATATTCATTCAAAACCCTTCCAGTCCTGGGCCCTATCACCGCAACCTTACATTTAGGATTAAGTTTTTCTTTAAAATCTTCACAGTATTGAAACAGGGATTCAAGTGATGCTGGGGATGTGAATATTAGCCAATCCAAATTTTTGGCTTTATAACATAGATCCATCAAGGATTCACTGGGGTAGGCCTCCAGTTCCAGTGTCGGAACAACTAAAGGAACTCCACCATTGGCTTCTACTATCTTAGCAGCTGCCTCTGCCCTTTCCAGGGGTCTGGTTATGGCAATTATTTTGTTGTTAAATCCCTTTAATTGGCTCATACCTGATCCTCTGGCATATTTTCCTTAATATCCTTAAAAACGTCTACTACTGGCCCAACAATCACCAGGGCAGGGGGGTTGATTTTTTTTTCAGAGATATTATCCAGGGTGCCCAGCACAATCCTTTCATCAGGTCTAGTTCCATTTTCTATAACACAAACAGGAGTTTCAGGATCCTTATACTTCATTATTTCCCGAGTATTCTCTTTCAAGTGGCCTACACCCATTAGAATAACGATTGTATCTGCGTTATAATTCCATTTAACCTGTTTTTCTTTTTTAGTGGGATCTTCGTGTCCAGTAACAATAGTGAAAGATGTTGCAACTCCTCTGTGGGTTACAGGTAATCCTACTGTGGTTGGAACGCCAATAGCTGATGTTACGCCTGGCACAAGCTCTACATGAATTCCTTCCTTCAGTAGAGCCAGTAACTCTTCACCACCTCTTCCAAAAACGAAGGGATCTCCACCCTTTAGCCGAACTACTACTTCCTGTTTTTTGGCCTGTTTAATGAGTATTTCGTTTATTTCTTCCTGTTTTTTGGAGTGTTTTCCTGCACTTTTGCCCACGTAGATCATTTCAGCCCCATTGGCATATTCTAAGATTTCCTCATTAGCCAAACGATCGTAGACCACCACATCAGCTTTCTTCAGGGCTTTAACAGCCTTAAGGGTAACCAGATCCGGATCTCCAGGACCAGCTCCTACTAAATATACTACCATTAATCCACCACGTAAATTTGATTATGGGTATTTCTATATTTCTTTTTAATTTTAATTATATGATCTAGTTATCTAATAGTTTTTAGCGTGTTAATAATTAATCATGCCTTTAAAAAACTTCAACCCATCATCCGATCCTAAAATTGGTTCTGAAGCTCTCTCAGGATGAGGCATTACGGCGCAAACCAGGCCATCCTCATCACAAACTCCAGTAATAGCTTCCATAGAACCATTTGGGTTATCTCCCTGGAATCCCAGCACTATCTGGTCCTGATCATGGAGAGTGTCAATATATTCTGTATAATACCGGCCTTCAGCATGGGCAATGGGCATTTTGATGATTTCATTTTTTTGATATAGACTAGTGAATGGTGTTCTATTGGTCTTAACCTCTAATTCTACCCATTCACAAATGAATTGGGCTTTTTGATTGAGGGTGAATACTCCTGGGACCAATCCCACTTCTGCCAGTATTTGGGCGCCATTACAAATACCTAAAACTGGTTTTCCATCATTAACAACTTCTTTAATGCCTTCAATTACGGGGGTGATGGCTGCTATTGCTCCTGCTCTAAGGTAGTCTCCATAAGAGAATCCACCAGGGATAACGAGTCCATCGAAATTGGATAGATCTTTTTGGTTCCACCAAACATAATCAGGATGACCACCAGCCAGCTGAAGGGCGTGAAACACATCCCGGTCACAGTTAGATCCAGGAAATCGTATGATCCCCACTTTCATGTTAGTCACCTGCAGGATTGATCTGGATCTGATAGTCGTGGATTACTGGGTTACAGAGCAGTCTTTCGCACATCTCAACTACTTGCTTTTGAGCCACGTCCGGATTTTCTGCTTCTAAAGAGAACTTGATTGTCTCCATTGTGGAGGTGTCCTCCACCTGGTAGTCCAGAAGAGCCAGTGCTCTCTGGATAGTGGAAGCCTCTGGGTTCAGCATTCCTTTTTTTAGGCTTATTTCTACTTTTGCATGATACTTCATTCCATCACCAGTGATTACAATTGATTTTTTATAAACTATAATGTTTAAGATTGGGAAGACATCTACCAGTTAAAAATCTAAACTCCATTTCTTTTTATCTTCATCATCTAATATTATGTTAGCCACCTTCTGGTAAGCTTCAATGACTCCTGATTCCCCTTTACGGAACAAGTCTTTATCCAGGATGTCTCTAGTTTCTCTATCCCAGAAGCGGCAAGTATCCGGGCTGATCTCATCACCGAGTACAATATTACCATTACAGTCTCGACCGTATTCAATTTTAAAATCAGGAAAGAGGAGACCCCTGCTTTCCAGGAAATTTTTAAGAACACCATTGATTTTTAGTGTGATTCTGCGGATTATCTCCAGATCATCACTGGTTGCAAGACCTAATGCAAGTATTATATCATCATTGAGCATAGGGTCATGATATTCATCATTTTTAAAGTCCATCTGAATGATGGGTGGATCAAAAGTCTGTCCTTCATGGAATGGAAACCTCCTCAAGAGACTTCCTGCGGCAATATTCCTGGTAATCACTTCTAAAGGTATCATTTCTAATTTATGGGAAAGCATACATCCTGGTTCTGGTAAATCAATGTACTGTGTTTTTATCCCTGCATCTTCCAGGATTGTAAAGAGTTTAGCTGAGATCAAAGAGTTATAATAACCTTTCAATCCCATAACTTCCTTTTTTTCCCCATCCCCAGCAGTTATATCATCTCTGAATTTCACTATTACCTGCTCTTGATGGTCAGTCTGGTACACATCTTTAGCTTTACCCCGATATAGGAGATTGCCCTTTTCAAGATTCATGTTAAACTCCGTTTTCTTTATTTGGTGTCAAATGTTTATATAGATATTAAACTACATTAAGATAAAACTACATTAGACAATATTATAGCTTAGGATTATAATAGATTAACATTATTTGTCATTTATTCAGCTTTGAAAAACACTTCTTAGGTGAGATTTATGTGTGGAATTGTGGGATGTATACTTAAAGATAATCAAGCAGCACCAGTTCTCCTGGATTGTGTAAAACGCCTAGAATACAGGGGTTATGACTCGGTGGGCATTGCTACCTATTCATCATCAGGAATCAAGATAAAAAAAGACAAGGGTAAAATTGACGAGGTTATAAACCAACTCCACTTAGACGAACTTTCGGGAGAAATGGGAATAGGTCATGTTCGTTGGGCGACTCACGGCCTCCCCACCCAGGAAAATTCACATCCCCACACTGACTGTGATGGGAAAATAGCAGTGGTCCACAACGGAATAATAGAAAATTATAAAGAACTGAGAGACAAGTTAGAGCGTGAAGGACACCATTTCACTTCTCAAACCGATACCGAAATCATTGCCCACCTCATAGAAAAATATCATAAACAGGGACTCAAACTGGAAGAAGCCATGAATCAGGCCATCAGCAAGCTCCATGGATCATATGCCTTTGCAGTTATATCCGCCCATGAACCGGGTAAGATCATAGGAGTTAGAAAAGAAAGTCCCCTTATTCTGGGAGTGGGAGATGATGAATATTTCCTAGCTTCTGATGCTCCTGCCATATTACAACATACCCGTAAAATAATTTACTTGGCAGATCATGAAACCTTCATTATTGGCTCTGATGGTATCACAGTGAAGGATGCCAATGGAAAAGTACTGGACAAAAAGATTGAGAACATTAAATGGACTCCTGAAATGGCCCAAAAGGGTGGTTATGATCATTTCATGTTAAAGGAGATTCATGAACAGCCAGATGCAGTAAAAAACACTCTCTTTGAGGTTTCAGAAATTGAGAAAGTTGTCAGTAAATTCCCTGAATTCAAGAGAGTTACCTTTGTGGCATGCGGAACATCATATCATGCCTCTATGGTGGGAAAATATCTCTTTGAAGGTCTTTTGGGTTTACCTACTGATGTGATCCTGGCTTCGGAGTTTGAATTTGCAGCAGATGCACTTGATCCCGAATCACTGGTGATCTTCATCAGCCAATCCGGGGAAACAGCTGATACTCTCAAAGCCCTTAGAATTGCTAATAAAAAGGCTGAAACACTGGCAATTGTCAATGTACTGGGCAGTACCGCTACCCGGGAAGCAGACCATGTTATATTCACCCGTGCAGGTCCTGAAATAGGTGTTGCAGCCACAAAAACATATATAAGTCAATTAACCTCCATATATCTTCTGGCAGCCTGCATGGGTCATGATAAAGAACTTTTAGATCAACTACAACAGGTTCCAGATTGGATGGAAAAAACACTGTCTAATGAAGATGAAATACTCACCATGGCCCATAAATACAAAGAGGCATATGATTTCTTCTTCATCGGAAGAGGATTTTCTTATCCCACAGCCATGGAAGGCGCCCTAAAACTAAAGGAGATAACATACATACATGGTGAGGGGTATGCGGCTGGAGAACTTAAACATGGACCATTAGCCCTGATAGATGATGAAGTGCCTGTTGTGGCTGTGGTTCCCCCTGGTAAAAGTCATGATAAGTCGCTGAGCAATGTGGAAGAGGTTAAAGCCAGAGGAGCCAGGGTCATAGCGTTAGGCTCATCTGATGATGACGTCTTAAAGTTCGAAGCACATGATATGATAGAATTCTCTCCCAAAATCAATGAACTATTATCTCCCCTAATATACGTGGTACCATTACAGTTACTATCTTACCATATGAGTGTGGCAAGGGGTATTGATCCAGATAAGCCCAAAAACCTGGCCAAATGTGTTACTGTAGAATAATCTAATTATTCTTCTTTAATTAGTTATTAACAGCTTTTAAACACTATTATCCAAATCCATTCTGTAAACACACTCTTTAAAATTGTTGGTGGTATGTTGACGTCGGGTAACTAATATTTAAAAGTGTTGTAATAATATACTATAACTAATAATTGAATTATCCTAATCTGACATTGATTCAACATGATTGAAGGGAAAATATTCTAAAAAAAATTAAATAACCGTCAAAATTCAATGATAACTGTACTTAAAATATTATAATACCTAATAATTTAGTTATCAATGTAAAGTTAGTTGGTTAGGAATGTTTCAAGGTAATCCGAATGACTCCTAAAAAATCTGGAACAATTTTCATTGTATTAATGATTGCAATGGTAGCCTTTGGGGCTGCTTCAGGGGCTAATGCTTTAAACATAGGCACAGATATTGGTGTGGGGTTAATTCCTTCTGATTTTAATTTCAATGGTGAGCAGAAGATTAGTGAGATTGACAATTCAAATTTCACTCCAGTACAGATTTACAGACACATAATTGTCAACACCACCAACACCACCAACAAAACTAACAAAACAACTAACAGAACCCTAAAAAACAACACTAACTGATCCCAACCCATGAAACGGTTTAAATCAAATATTTTTCCATAGAATTTTATTGTGTTAATGTAGATCATAAGCCATAATTTTCAGCCTCAAATAACACCACAATTCCCCCTAACGAATGTGTGAGTGGTGGCTGAGACTCTACTTGTAAATAAAAAAAATTTTAAGTATTAGAACTAATTAGTAAATGAACTTTAAGTTTTTAAAAATTAATATATTAGATTTATATCAGAATCAGGTGATTAAATGTCCGAGGAGAACAAAATAGGAGTAAAAATCCGACAAATAAGAGAAGACAGGGAAATGTCACAAGAAGAATTAGCAGAAGCCAGTCAAAGCAGTGTCGAACTCATCAAAGACTTGGAAAGCGGAGCATTGATACCTTCATTAACTCCTCTTTTGAGGATTGCCCGGGCAATGGGTGTTCGTCTTGGCACTTTCCTGGATGATGCCCCTCACAGTGGGCCTTTCATGGTTAAATCTGGGAAATCAGATAATATAATCCGGTTCTCAGGACAGGGATTAGGTGAACACAGTAATAAGAGTGCAATGGAATTTTATTCCCTGGCTTATGGCAAGGGAGACCGGCATATGGAACCGTTCATCATTGACGTCCACCCCCCTGATGATGGGGATTACCAGTTATCGTCCCATGAAGGTGAAGAATTCCTATACGTTCTGCAGGGGAAAATAGAAGTACTTTATGGTCAGGAAAAATATGAGCTGGAAGCATCAGACAGCATCTACTACGACTCTGTAGTACCACATCATGTGCATGCTAAAGAGAAGGATTCTAAGATGTTAGCAGTCGTTTACACCCCCTTCTAGATATTGGTGTTGATACTGGAGAATTGAATATGTACAAAATCACGGTGACCCCTCGTTTCGGAGACGCAGATGGATTAAGGCACATAAATAATATCGTACTTGCAGAATGGTTTGAACTAGCTCGAAACCGTCTTTACAGATATTTTACTCCTGATTTAGATCTCAGCTACGAAAAATGGAAATTGATAATGGTGAAGACTGATTTTGAGTTTGTAGGACAGATGTACTATAATGGTGATGTGGATATCAAAACTCATGTTTTGAAAATTGGTAACTCATCATTCACCACCTATCATGAGGCCTGGCAATCGGGCCATCTTAAGGCCAAGGGAACTGCAGTTCTGGTACATTATGATTTCATCCAACAAAAATCAAACCCAATACCGGATGACATAAGAAAAAGGCTAGAGGAACATTCTGAAGATACTGGAGAATAGAAATTCGTAAACTGTGAATGAGTTTCAAAAATCTAATAAACATTTGTGGTTTTTCATAATCATTGTTGTTTTATATAAAACTAAACATTGGAGTTTTTAAAATGGTTTTTACTGAACTTACCATTGGTGATTTCCTAGAAAAAATGGTCAAAAAGGATCCGAATCAGGAGTTCATGGTTTACCCTGATCGAGATTTACGCTTTACATATCGAGAGTTTGATGAAAGAGTCAACCTTTTAGCCAAGGGACTACTTGCCATCGGAATAAAAAAAGGAGATCATGTGGGCATATGGGCCAAAAACGTACCAGACTGGCTTACTTTCATGTTCGCAACCTCCAAGATAGGCGTGGTACTGGTGACCGTTAACACGGCTTATAAGAGTCATGAGCTTGATTATGTGCTCAAACAGTCTGATATGAAGGCCCTGGCGATCATAGATGGCTTTCGGGATGTTGATTATGTCCAAACTGTTTATGAATTAGTTCCTGAGCTGAAAACCCATGAAAGGGGTAAATTAGATAGTGAAGAATTCCCCTTCTTAAAAAGCGTAATTTATGTGGGACAGGAGAAACACCGTGGAATGTACAACACCAACGAACTCCTACTCTTGGGAAAACATGGGAATGAAGAAAAATTCCAAAGTATCAAATCATCGGTTAATAGTGACGAAGTGGTAAACATGCAGTACACCTCTGGAACCACCGGATTTCCCAAGGGTGTTATGTTAACCCATACTAACATCCTTAACAATGGATACTACATAGGTGAAAGACAGAAATTCACAGAAAAAGACAGACTCTGCATATGCGTACCTTTATTCCATTGTTTCGGCATTGTACTGGCAGTAATGGCCGCTTTCAGTCATGGGGCTACCATGGTGATGGTGGAGCTCTTTGATCCCCTGATGGTCCTTGCCGCAGTTCAAAAAGAGCGCTGCACAGCCCTTTATGGGGTTCCCACCATGTTTATAGCCGAGTACAGCCATCCAATGTTCGAAATGTTCGATCTTTCCAGTCTGCGCACCGGTATAATGGCCGGTTCAACACCCCCTATTGAAGCCATGAAAAAAGTGGTTAATGACATGAACATGAACGAAATAACCAGTGTATACGGCCTGACAGAAGGATCACCAGGATTCACCCAGACCAGTGTAGATGATCCTCTAATAAAAAGGGTGGAAACAGTGGGCAAACCCTTACCCGAATGTGAAGTTAAAATTGTCGACCCTGAAACCGGAGAAACATTAGGATCGAACCAGACTGGAGAAATATGTTGTAAAGGATACAACGTAATGAAAGGGTACTATAAAATGCCAGAAAAAACCCGGGAAGTAATCGATGAAGATGGATGGCTCCACAGCGGGGACCTGGCAACTCTAGATGAAGAAGGATACTACTCCATAGTTGGAAGGATCAAAGACATGATCATACGGGGAGGAGAAAACATCTACCCCCGTGAAATCGAGGAATTTTTATACACCATGCCCGGAGTTCTGGATGTTCAAGTTGTAGGAATTCCTGATGAAAAATACGGGGAAATCGTCGGTGCTTTCATCATCCTGGAAGAAGGGGCAGAACTCACAGAAGAAGATGTTCGAGACTACGCAGTCACCAAAATCGCCCGTTTTAAGGTACCCAAACATGTTTTCTTTGTTGATGAATTCCCACTCACTGCCAGTGGAAAGATACAAAAATTCATCCTCAGAGAAAAAGCAGAAGAACTTCTGAAAAAGAAATTAGAAGAAAATGAAGGCCTCTAATTTATATTTTTATATTCAGGAGTTCTAGTCACTTCTATCCCTCTCATAATGAGCTAAGCCAAAAGATTTTCACTGTGTTCACCCTTCATTCCCCCCCTATTTGGATATCAATTTAAGTGAAAAGAGGTGGCAGAATAGCTAAAACTATTTGGATCTGAAGATAAATGGGGACCTATTGAAATTGGATGTAGAGAGAATATTAGGAGCCAGTGAAAACCCTTGAAAAAATAAAATTATCAAAATAATCACATTTTTTTTCAAAATCATATTGTTATGGGAAAATTGGATGAGAAATCTTTATAAAACACAGGAAAATGATAATCTTAAGACGAAAAAAGAAGATAGTGGAGTTATTTCCCATTGGAAGTTCTAAAGGAGCGATCAACAACAGGAGAAAACCTCTTTTCTATGGTTATATTAAGTTTCGTCGTGTAGATAATCATATAAAGATTCACAAGTTCATAGTAAAGAAGGATAAAGAAATCATTTTTCCTCCCAGTGAAGCAGTGAAAATTCTCAGAAAACAAAATGTTTTTTTAGTTGGTTCTGATCCAGACACTGAAGAACTCCTCGGTTCATTAAACATAAAATTCAAACACACTCTTGTCTGCAGACACTGCACATTTGAAGGTTTCATCACCATAATTAACAAGGAAAAATCTTATCTCTACCAGGGAGATTACTTCTGCCGTATATGTGCAGAAAACGAGATAAAACGCGAATTAAAAGCCAGATCATATGATATGAGTACTTTTCCACGATTCAGGAAGATGCTTGACCAAACAGGGAATCTGGAACAGGTACTAACTGTTTTTGATCCACGTTTCGACCCTTTGAAAAATAAAGAACTCACACTATACGATAAAATAACCACCAAAACTTCCATTAATCTTCCAGAAATAAGAATAGATCATCTTGACATCCCCCCAAAGCTTAAAAACTCTTTTAAAAAACAGGGCACTCATCTCTTACCAGTACAGGTTCTAGCAGTTCAGGCTGGACTCTTGGAAGGAGAGAACCTACTGGTAGTTTCTGCAACTGCCAGTGGTAAAACACTCATCGGAGAGATGGCAGGAATACCTAGAGCCCTTAAAGGTGGGAAACTCCTCTTTTTAACCCCTCTGGTAGCATTAGCCAATCAAAAATACAGGGATTTCAAGAGAAGATATCAAGATATGGGATTGAATGTTTCTATTAGAGTGGGAATGAGCAGGATCAAAGCCAAAGAAGAGCTCATCCTACCTGAAGAAAATATCATTGAAGCTGACATCATAGTGGGGACGTATGAGGGCCTTGATTTCCTCCTCCGCGCCGGTAAATCATCCCATTTAGGCAACCTGCAGACAGTGGTGGTGGATGAAATCCACATGTTAGGGGATGATGAAAGAGGACCCCGACTCCGTGGACTGATTCATCGTTTGAAGAAGATTTTTCCATCCCTCCAGTTGATAGGTTTATCAGCTACCGTTGGAAATCCCCAGGAAATCTCCACAGAATTTGGTCTTAAACTGGTGGAATATCCGCAGCGTCCCGTGCCACTGGAAAGACACTTAATATTCGTCACAACAGAAGAAGAAAAAAATCACCTCTTAAACCAGCTATCCCGTGTTGAATATCAAAACAGGTCAAAAAAGGGATATCATGGTCAGAGCATTATTTTCACCAATTCACGTCGTAAAACCCATAGTATATCCGACTACCTTATTAGGAGAGGGGTTAAAGCAGCAGCATATCATGCTGGCTTATCATATGTAAAGAAAAACAGGATAGAAAAAGATTTTGCCAATCAAAGATTGAGTGCAGTGGTTACGACTGCTGCACTGGCCGCTGGAGTGGATTTCCCAGCTTCACAGGTTTTATTTGAAAGTCTTACCATGGGAAACAAACGACTAACACCAAATGAATTCTCCCAAATGCTGGGCCGTGCAGGAAGACCAACTTACCATGACCAGGGAAAAGTGTATCTACTGCCGGAAGTTGGACGAAGTTATGGGGATGAAACCGAAGAATCACAGGCCATGGAACTTTTGGCCAGTGATGTGGAACCAGTTAAGGTTACCTATTCTGAAGACAGTCAACTGGAACAGTTCCTGGCTGATATATGTGCTGGACGAGCGGATACATTCTCACAACTAAGTGAAGATTATAAAAACGACGAATTACCGATTGAACTAGAAGAAGCCTTCAACATCCTTTTAGATTATCGTCTAGTGAATGAAAAGGACGATAAAATATTCAGCACAGATTATGGTCGAGCAGTGTCGATGTCATTTTTATCTTGCTGGGAGGGTGATTTTATACGGAAAAATATGCATAAGATGCATCCGTTGGATATTGCCTTGAAGTTAGAGCCCTTTGATAATGCCTATCTTTCCAACAGAATATCCACTCAAATTGGTCGTATTCTAAAAATAAATATGTCAACCCGTTTATTTGCTGACAGCACCCTGGATATTCTTAGTTCCAACAGTGCAATTTCCAAACTGGAACCCCATCTGAGGGAGCGCCTTACAAAACTCCAAATGGACTTTTACACATGTAAATGTAAGGAAAGACCATTCTGTGGTTGTTTCCAACGTGAACTTTCCAGTAAAATAGTTAAAAAAAGACTAAACCGGAGGGATCCCGTCCAAATCAGCCGAAAACTCATGCGCGACTATGAAATTCATGCCTATGCTGGGGATATATTTAGCTGGCTAGACTCTCTTATTCGAATGCTTGAAGCAGTGCGCAGGATAGCCAAAGCTTTCGGCAATAAAAAGGTTGTTAGAGAGTGTAATCAGTTGATAAGAACGATTGAAAATTGATTTTATATTAGCAGAAACAAAATAAGATATGAAGTTAGTTAATTCTTTGACAAATCAGCGATGAATAATATAATGATGTAAATACCCTTTTTTATTCCAATAAAGTTTCACATGCAAAACACCAGTATACGATTGGGTTTTTTTTATCATCATTTTCTGGGGTTGTGTTTTCTAGATATTTTTTGGAATATTGATAAAAACTTACACAGCTAAATATACATTGATCACTCTTATTGAACTATGTTAAATATGTTTATTATCTCCAAACAACCATTTAAATATGTTAAAACTGAGAAAATAATAATTTAATTCTTTAATATTCAAAAATAAAAGGAAGAAAATGGTAAAAGAGGTAAAAAAATGAGGTAATTAATTACCAAATTTACCATTGCTCCATCATATAGTATCCCAAACTCAGCATATATATTTTTTGAAAAGCAGTTTATTATTACTTTTTTAGTAGAAACTGATGTCAATCTTGAATTTATAATAACTATGTAACTATCTCTATTTTAGATAATGCTGGTTAAAAATAATGATATTTATTTAAAAAAAGTTTTAATTGATGTAGTAATGGGCCCGCTGGGATTCGAACCCAGGACCTCACGGTTATCAGCCGTGCGCTCTACCGCCTGAGCCACGGGCCCCTTAAATAGTAGTACAGCTTTTAGAACAAGAATTTATATAATTAATTTAAAAACTGCAGGGGTAGATGCAAGATTTAGATTTCATCATATATAATCCTTGTGATGCTGGTAGATTTTTAATGAAATGTTAATATGATAATGGAATTTGGTTTGACAAAATCGGTTGATCAATTACTCCTCATTCCTGTTTACACAAAAAATATCAGAATTAATTACCTAATATTAATTCGAGTTCATTTAAGCAATTTTTGAAATTGTTGTTATCTAATATTACCAGATTACAGCCTAAACGTGTCGAAACAGTGACCATGGCAAGTCTTAACATCTTAACATGTTCATTTAATGTATTTAGTCCCTGAATAATCCTTTCTTTTTGCGGATCAGCATGTCTCCTCTGGAGAATATCTTCATATGCAGATTCGATAATGATTATAATATCTGGCCTTATGATCTCAAAGGGTAGTGAAATTAAATAACCTTCAATAAAGTGGTCTAAACCATGAAGGTCTAAAAGAATATTTTTTTCATCCTTAATCTGGAGTGCGCTGGTTTTCCATATATTGTGTTGAATTGAAAGATCTAAACTGAACATTTCAGGGAGGTTTATGGCTAAACCCCTTCTCCTGGCTATTTCCAGCATCACCTCTCCAAAATTCACATGCTGATAATTCGAATTTTGAGAGGCAGCTCGGCATAGTGAGGTTTTCCCTGTTCCAGGAACTCCCACTACAGCAACCTGCTCCCATGGTCTCATTTTAAACACAACTTTTACTGAGACCTTCTAAATTAAAAAAGGATAATTATTTATTCACCATCTCATTAATGGCATCAGCCATCATATGGCCTTCAATTTCGATCTCTGCCTTATCAATACCTTCCACTTTCTCAGCAGCTACTCTGGCTTGCATGGCCATGTTAGCAGCACTCATACAACCTGGATTTGTGGGTTTTATTACAATTCTAGCAGTTTTATCCTTTTCACTTGCCTGGATATCTGCAACAAGTCCCATTTCCACAATACTGATGCCCATGTGGGGATCAGCCACCTGAACAAGAGCTTCTCTAACCTTTGCTATTAAATCTTCGCTCATAATCATACCTCAAAATTGATTTTTGTATATTTTACACCATTTGATAGGGTTATAATGTAAAATCACTCTAAAAAACCTTTATACACATTAAATAAAGACATTTTTTTATTTTCATTAATGATATTTATATTTATTCATGGAAAAGTCCATATTATAATTAGCTCATCCTGTGTCTGACCCTCACAGCAACACCTTTTTCTCCCCTTTTCATCTCTTCGCCACACATGATGGCCTTCCCAACACCAACAACGTCACCATTTCTAATGATAACCACTTCATCTTTGGGGATTATTCCAGGATAGGCATCAACCACTCCTGGTGCAAAAAGGGTGTTAGTCTTAAGATCAAAATCAATTTCAACCCAGTTCACACCAATATCATTCAAGAGAATGCCTCCTTTAATATTAAGGCTGAAAAGACCGTTTTCATGATGTAATACTGCTATTTGTTCATCTTGATGCATCAATCGCCGATCAAATCTTCCCCTCAATTTATAATCAGACGGTATCAGTTTATCTGCTTTCCGGGTATTAAACTGATATCTTGCAATTGATCTGAGCATATGAGTCTGTTTTTCACGGCTTTTAAGTTTGCCATATTTTTTAACTGCCATTTTAAGGTTTCTCATAGATTCAGAAGAAGTGGTTCTGCCATCAGTACAGGTAAAAGTGGCATCAGGCAAATATTCCTCACATACTGTCAAATAACCATGTGCAACATGGGCAATGACCTCTTTATCCTGAACATATTCGGCTAAACATTCCCCGGTGATCTTTATCTCTTCCTGTGACCAGTCACCCACCGTGGAAACATCATAGGACTGAATTGGGTAGGTGTGTTCCATTTCCCTGGGACAAACTCCAAATGGGGATGTTAAAATAGCTTCCTGGAATCCTTTGCTGGCCTGGGTGAAGATTCGATGGGATTTACTGGATGAGTATGGTTTTCGCATGCTGCAGGGCAATACCACCACCACATCTCCCTGAGGTTCTAAAAGCCGGACACGTTCTCTCCAGCGACGGGCTTCAGGGCGATGGAGTGATGTTTCATTAGTGCATATTACTTTAATCATTTATTACTTCCCAGTTTTCTTTCATGAAATTTAATACTAAAACAAGCTCCCTGGCTGCCATCAACCTCTATCTCACCACATATTTGATCAGTCAGGCTGTATATTAATCGCAAGCCTAATGAATCACTATCTTCAACTTTGAAATCTGAGGGCAATCCTCTGCCGTTGTCTTTCACTTCAAGTAGCAATTCATCATCTTTTACTTTGGTGAAATTCACATTTATTATACCTTTTTGGCTATCTGAAAATGCATGTTTCATAGAGTTGGTTAGTAATTCATTGATAATAAGGCCTAGGGGAATTGCAGTATCAACATCTAACATTATGTTCTCAACATCCAGCACCAGATCTACATCCTTATGGTTAGATAGATGAACATAGAAAAGATCTCGGGACAAATCTTTAATATATTCCTTCATATCAATCCTTTTAAGATCTCCAGATCTGTACAGTTTTTCATGTATAAGTGCCATTGTCTTGGCCCGACTCTGACTGTCCTTAAATATATTCCTGGCAGCCTCATCATCAATGTAACGAGATTGCAGGTTCAGGAGACTGGACATAACTGCGAGATTGTTTTTCACTCGATGATGAATCTCTTTCATAAGCACATCCTTATCTTGCAGTGCTTTCTTGAGGTCGTTTTCCATCTCAATACGTTTGGTGATATCCCTGGCAACATGCACACTGCCCAATATATTTCCTTCATCATCTTCTATGGGGGTCACGGTCACCATGAAAAAACCTCCAAGATTATCCTCCTGGATCTCAGCCTGATGCTGAGCCCCGTCAACAAGAAGCAAAGAATGTGGGCAAGAGTCAATGGGGCATCTGGTTCCGTGAACCATTTCGTAGCAGTGTTTGTTAATGGCTTCTTCAGGTGAAACTCCCATACTATCTGACATTGCCTTGTTAACTTTCACCACCCGGTGTTCGGTGTCCATGATGGTTATCAGATCAGGAATAGCATTGAACGTTCTATTCCATTCATTATTAGCCAGTAAAAGAGCTTCTTTGATGTCTTCACATTCTGAAAGCACTTCAGTTTCTTCTTTGTCCAAATGACCACCCAAATATATAATAATTTATTTTTATATACCTGATTTAATTATTATCTTCAATTTTTTACTGGATATAGTAAAATTATAGATAATAGCTTCATTAATAAATTTAAATTCTTTTACAGGAATAATCTATTTCTGATAATGACCATTTAACCATTTCACATGAGTTATCATTGCTGTTTCCCGGTTTAAACTTACCAAATCGTCTTTATCCAGAAGTTTAACATCATCCTTACCCACCATGCGGGTAATGGTAGCGATCTCTTCGGTGGAAATATCTATGAAATTTGAAAGATTTTTTATGCCATCTTCAACTTTTAACTGCTCAATCAGTTGGGGGTTCTGGGTTGTTATTCCAGTTGGGCACAGTCCTGTGTGACAAACACGGTACTGTTGACAGTTCATAGCTATTAGTGCTGCTGTTCCAATATAAACTGCATCTGCACCTAAAGCGAGACATTTGGCAAAGTCCGCAGAGTTCATTAAACCTCCTCCTGCAATAAGACTTATCTTCCCACGAACTTTCATTTTTTCCAGTTTTTCATGGGCACGGGGCAGGGCAGCCAGGATAGGAATTCCCATATTGTCCTTCACATATGCATCAGTGGCCCCGGTACCTCCACCAAAACCGTCAAGGGCAATAAAATCAACTCCTGCCTTAATAAGGATTTTAACATCCTCTTCTACATTACCACAACCAATCTTTGCCCCTATAGGAATTCCCTCACCAAGTTCCCTTAGCCAGTTTATTTTTTCTTCCAATTGTTTAGGGCTGGTGATGTCGGGGTGATGTGCGGGGGAATATGCTGGTTTGCCCTTTTCAAGGCCACGAATTTCTGCCACTTCCCCGGTGATTTTTTCAGCAGGCAGATAACTTCCTTTACCTGGATAAGCCCCCTGACCAAACCTTATCTCCACGGCACCAGCAGATTTGAGTAGTTCTTCATCTAAACCAAAACGTCCTGTTGAATACTGCACTACCATCAATTCAGGGAAAGTTTTCCTCTCCTCTTGAAGAACACCACCTTCTCCACTGTTAAATCCAATCTTCAATTGGGATGCTGTTTGGGATATAACCAGGCGCACATTCCTGGAAACCGCTCCAAAACTCATACCTGAGATCAGTATGGGTGAGGAAACTTTCAATGGTTTTTTTGAATCAGGACCGATAATTATGGAGGTATTAACATCTTCTTCCTTGTTTAGAGGTATTCGTTCAATTTGTGCTGGTAGAAAATGAAGATCATCCAGTTTGTAGGGCATCTCCTTCAGGGAACCCATGGAGGTAATTACACTTTTCCCAGCACTTTTATCCTTTATTTCAACTATTTTTTCATAAAAATCAGAGTCTTCTTCATCATATCTTCTACGCATTAATGTATTGCTTTTGCCTACTTCTTCCAGGCAGCAATAATAGGTATTCTGTAGATGGTACTCAAAATAGAGGGGACAACTGTTGCAAATACAACCATTAATAGGGATTTCACATTTACTGGCCCCAATACTGCAGTAAAGAACTTCATCCTCGCAATCGGAGGAATGACTTGGACAGTAAGTGCAGAGGCATTTTTCTCTATTTTCTGATGTGTTTTCAATCCCAGTTTTATGTGTTGAATCAGGATTCATTTCATAGCCTCCACCTCAAATTTACATTTTCACCTTATTTTTTAACTCTTCAATTCTTGCTTTCATCTAATGTATTGTTCTCCTATTTTAGATTATAATTGTTATTTTATGTTAATCTTTCCTTGAATGTTCCAGCAATATTAACTTCAACCTCTATTTTAGTTAACAATAATATTCTCATTATATACTCTTAAAGTGCAATATAATGTTCATGGAGCATTTTAAGATAAATCATCAGGGTGATCTAGATTATTTTGTGGCTACAAATTCATTCACTCATCTTCTAGAATCCTTCCAGAAACTTCCTAAGAGTAAAGGGCAAATTATCCATGTAATCGGAGCTCCAGGAACTGGAAAATCTACTAATATATACCAAGCCATCCGTCAACTGAATTTAAATATTTATGAGGTGAAAATAGCATTACCCTCCACTAATCTGGATTCAAGAAATGTTTTCCAGTTAATGTTAGAATCCATTAGAGAAGATCTGGGAATTAATTCTTCGGAAAAAATCCTGGAACATCTCCGAAAATATGATGCCGTTCTATTCGCAGACCAGTTCCATGATTCTCATTTAATATATCCAGATAAATCTGGTTTCAGCCAGTGGACTGATTATAAGGGATTTGAATCTTTAGGTTTTTATCCAATCTGCATATATGAATATTTGAAGCACAGAGAGGAGTTTGGGAATATAAACATGATCCTGCAGACTGCCTGGAGGATACGTGTTAAGGGTGAGAAAAGGGATATTTTCACTGATATCGGTCCATTATCATCACTGGCAGTAGCATTGATGTGTTTGCCCTTTGAAATGGTTAAGATATCATATTCTGAAGAGGAAACCATAAATATAGTTAAAAGCCATTTAAATGATGCAGACACTGATGACATATTGAAATATATAAACAAATATGGCAGGAAACCTCGTTTTATATGTCACGCCATTAAAACAGGGTTATAATCTAATGCAGAAATATTAATCTAAGAAATGAAATGTGTTTTAAAATAATTACAGTTCCGTATTTAAGTGATTAATCATGATAAAAACCTTAATCAAGTCCACTCGTCTGAGCTGGGCTTCAAAAAATGCTAACATGTACCTATTGGCACTTACATATGCCTATTTTTATGCAAAGCCAATTAATAATCCATTTGAAATAATCCTGGGCCTAATTCTGGTCACAGTTTTATGGGGGGCCCTGTACACCCTTAACGACCTGACTGATCTAGATGTGGATGGCAGGGATCGCAACAAACAAAACCGTGCATTTATCCAGAACAGTGTAGACCAGAAATTTATACTACTTTTCTTTACCATATTGGTATCAGCAGTTTTCATAATATCTTTTTCAATCTTACCCCCAGCTTTTACATTAATACTATCCCTAATGCTCCTCAATCAATTTATATACACCCTCCCACCTATTCGACTCAAAGAAACCGTCTTAGCCCCATTTTTTAGCACAGCAACCAATTCTGTGCTACGTTTGGCATCATGTGCTGTGCTTCTGGGGAATGTTTTCCTGGTGCCATTAAGCGTGTATATATTTATGTACCTGGCAGGAATGGGAACCTACCTTATGTATAAATCAAAACCGAAACCAGCCAGTTTGGTTGGCATAATTGGGGGATTAGTCATTTTATACGCACTTTTAGCAGGAGATATGAACATTATACAGTTCGCAGTGGCGATTTTGCCATCATTCCTGGCAGCAATCCCATTGTATCTTTCTCTATTCACAAAAAAGGATGATATGTTTCGGCTGGCAGATATTCTATATCATCAAGTGGCAATGGTATTTTTCCTACTTTGTATTCTGATAATAGTATTTTAAGCTAAAAAAAAGTTAATTATAGCTGGAATAATGGTTTAAAGAATGTAAAAAGGTTAAAAAAGAATATTTTTTTAGAATAAGAAAGAGTAAAAAAAGAATAACTCTTAGAACAACTTACCCAACTTTAAAAGAGCTTTTGGTGATATTTTAACCAACTTTCTAACCATTTCTGCAGTGTTGATGGTTTCAAAGTCACTGTCTTTGAATACTTCTGCAATCTGGTCCAATTCCTCGTCAGAAAGACTTAAAAGATAATCCTTGGCCTTCAAGTATTTTTCGAATGATTTGCCCAATTCTCGTTCACAAAGTTCTTCGTATATTCCAAGACCTTTCTCAGAGTAATCTCCTTCCATCACAGCTTGTGCAGCTACTTGGCCGGCTATGCGACCTCCCAACATACCACTAATAATACCTCCACCAGTCAATGGATTTACCATACTCGCAGCGTCTCCAGTGACCAGAACATTATCAGTAACCTTTTTCTTGAGTAATCCACCAACAGGATCTCCGCCAATGTTAAGTTCAACTGCCTGGGCATTTTTGGTGGCAGGATTGTTCTCTACAAACTCTAAAAGGTGTTCATATGCACTTTTATCAGTCATAGTGGTCAAAACTCCCAGACCAACGTTAGCTATGTCGTCTCCTTTAGGGAATATCCAGGCATAACCCCCAGGAGACACACTACCAAAGTGGAATTCTATGCAGTCGGGTTCTTCCATCTCGACTCCAGCCATTTCAAACTGGGCACAAGATTCCATATCTTTAGGTTTAAGAGAAGTCCGTAGCCCAGCCCATCTGCCAACCCTGGATTCAGGACCATCAGCGGCTATGACAATTTTGGCCTTGATCTGAAACTCTTCACCCATTCTTTCAGCAGTAACCACCATCTGATCATCTTCCCTTTTCATGCCTGTTGCCAGGGTTTTGATCATGATTTTGGCTCCAGCACGGCCGGCATCCATGGCCATGTATTTGTCAAAGACTTTACGTTCGAGGATATAGCCTGCTTCAGGGAGTTTCACTTTATCCTCGGTAAGGTTCACTGCAGTTCCATTTGGAGACACCATACGGACTCCACTGAGTTCCTTGGTCACCCAACGTTCAGATGGTTCAATCTCTAACTTCTTAAGGCCTTCCTTGGACACACCTTCAGCGCATCTTTTGGGAGATCCAATCTCAGATTTTTTATCCATTAGAATTACACTGGAACCAGCCATAGCAGCATGTTTCGCTGCTGTTGAACCGGCGGGACCTGCACCTATAACCAGAATATCAGTTTCGATCATCTTAATCATCCCCTTTTTCCAGGGCCTGTACTGGACATGCCTTAACGCAGATTCTACAGTCTTTACATTCTTCTTTGTTGAAATTTAAGCTTATTTCGCGTACTTCAATGAGGTTACGAGGACATACACCTGCACATTCTCCGCAGTACATACACCATTCCTTAACTATCATATTATCAATCTCTTATTGCTATTCATTCAAAATTAAATAATTTCATTCTGATGGAATTATTATTTAATCAAACTTATTATCAAAACTTTTGCTTTCTAACCTATTAGTTTTACTTTTTAAAAACTTTTAGTATTCATGTGAATAATTGGATACATATCTATTTTTTAATCTAAACTAAAATTAGGATCAAACTAATATAAAGCATGATTTCATTTAATAAAAATTTTATTTATTGCATTGACTTCCCGTCTCTACAGAAATAACCTGGTGGTTCGCCACTGAATAAGTTTTTCTCTTTCCAGACCCTACATTTATCACATTGACATTCCTGTATTGAGTCTACATTATTTAAGGTAGCTTTACCACCTGCACAGTAGATTGCTGGCACTCTTTCTTTTTCAATCATGATTCTAGAGTCCAGATCATCCTGTGAAATTTCCTGAATTATTTTCATCTTATCTAAAACGCATCTGGTCTTGTTCTGGACAGGACAGCAATCACATAAACATTTCTTCAGATTTTCCAAATTGAACTCTACTTCCACTTTAAAACCCCTTTAATTGATTTTTATAACCTTTAGATCTGTTTAGGGAAGTTTAATGCCAATCAATCAGTATCTTCTTTTTCATCTTCAGGGGATCTAAAGACGTAACCGCAATTGCTGCAAGTGAAAGACTGTGTTTTACCGAAAGCACGATGTTGACTATCTAATTTCCTTTTAAGGGTTTTGTCCATAGAACCGCATTTAGGACATTTTTCATTAAGTTTTCCTAGATTCATGTATTGGGTCTCCTGAAATTGATTAGACATTATTTATTCTTAGTGAGCGGATTATTAAGAGTTATTCTGTAGAACTTGCAGTCCTATTATTGGAACTGGTTATATTGGTGTTATTCTGTTCTGTTGTGTTTTTAGATGATTTATCCGATGACTTTGAAGGTTGAACCGTATCCGATGCTGTTTTGTTAGTTAAATTTTGATATTTAAGAAGAGAATAATTTGTCGAATTATTGGCAGAATCATTGTCCTGCTTGTCCAAATCAGCGAAGTAACCAAGGGCAGCTATACCAATTATTAGTAAAAGCCCCATTATCACTGGCGTGTTTTTATTCATTTTTATCTATCTCACATTTTAAATGTTCATTTTTTCTTATACTCTTATTCAAGAAGGTTTGAGCATTATAGACATTATTCCCTTTTTGGTTTTTTTATCCATGCTTGACGAATCCACTAGGCCCATACTGGGGCCCAGCATTTCTTTGGTAGCCCGCTTGGTAATCTCCTTAAATATCATCTTATAGGCTGTGCAATGGGGATCTACTCCATTTATTTCTGCTTCACCTGTTTTTTCATTGATTTTAAGGGCGTTATAGGGACATCCCCCTCTACAGAATTTTATATAATTACACTTTTTACATTCTGAATCTACATAGTCTTTGAAATCCTGAAGAAGCTTCCAGGAATCGGATTGGGCTAAATCTTCCATGCTGGGATGATCTACCACATTTCCCATAACGTATTCAGGCATTCCAACGAAACGGTAGCAGGGATAAATACTTCCATCTGGACCCACTGCGAATGTATCTCCCATGCAGTCGACGAATGTGCAAACCACTCCTCTGCGGGTGAAAACACATTTTGCTAGGTGGTCAATGTTTTTAAGCTCAATTTGGTCCATATTTTCCAAGTACTCATCCAGGAGATATATCAACAGTTCCCCATATTCTTCAGGGGATAAAGCCCATTTTTCAGGATTTCTGTCACGCAATGATGGCAAAGCAGGGTGTAATTTAAGGTTCAACCCATTTTCAAGGAAAAAATTGAAAATATCTTCCTTGTATTGGACCGAGTACGAGGTGAAGGTAGATATAAAACTGACCTGCAAGTCATGATCCTTTGCGATTTCATAACCACGCATGGTCTTCTGATAATATCCAGTTCCCCTCTGGAGATCGTTAAGTTCCTCGGGACCATCCAGACTGGAACCAATTGGTATCTCATACTTTTTGAATAATTCCGCCAGTTCTGGTGTGAGGTTCCATAAATTAGTTTGAATAGCGAATGCTGGTTTAAGATGTGCTAAACCGTCTGCCAGGAGTGGTAATGATTCTTTGAAAAATTCATACCCTGCCAGTAAAGGTTCTCCACCATGGAAGGTGAAAGTAACCGGTTCATTTCGGAAGTCCTTAAGCCATTCTACAACTTCTCTAATTATACTAACATCCATTATTGGAGAACTTTCCTC
Source organism: Methanobacterium sp. (assembly GCA_020855015.1). GTDB lineage: Archaea > Methanobacteriota > Methanobacteria > Methanobacteriales > Methanobacteriaceae > Methanobacterium. Next base: position 7,199 of record JAHKLP010000047.1, on the reverse strand, counting down.
AGAACTCCAGCAATATTCACAGTTGGAAGGACAACCCAGGGTGGGAACCAGCATCACATGAAAAGCCATTATAATTCACCATTTTTTTCAAAGATATGTCTAAAGAATAATTTTGCCATGATTTTTTATATAAAATATAATATATTTAGTGGGTTAAGGTTTTTTATAATAATTGTCTTTTTATTAAAATGATCCCTGATTGAAGGAATAAAAATTCACAAATAGAATAATGATCTGAGTGATCAAGCTCAAAAATCTCATCATATTCCTTAATAAGCCCATATTTACTTATTTCCTTAATTAAGAGATCCTGTCATTTCATCTGTAATCAATTCGTCTTGCTGGTTTAGAATACCAGCACTATTAAATCAGCTATATAATTTATCAGAATAGACCCGAAAATTAAGGGAATGGCACTATTTTCTTTTATTCAACTTAAAAAAGAGTTAAGGATTGGATCGTTTGATCAATCTTAAATAATTTTTTCATTCTCTTAACTAGGGATTATTAGACTGGATATCTGAGTTTTCATTTAATTGTTCTTTGTACTGGAAGTGGTGGTTAATTTAACGTGTTCCACACCTTTAAGACTCATAATTTTCTCTGTGAGATTCCGGATCTCACTGGCATCTCCTTTAACTATAATAACTTCCAAACAGTTCTTTTCAGACATGTGGAGGTGCATAGTTGCATTAATATGGTCTCTGTATTGGTGCTGAATGTCAGTGATTTCTTCCATTACTCCAGGATAGTGATGGTCGTAGATAACGGCAATTATCCCTACACGGTCTCCTTCCAGGTCTTTCATCCACTGATAGCGTACAATGTAGTCTTTCAGAGCATCCCTAATACCTTTGGATCTTGAATTATATCCTCTATCTGTTAAAACTTCATCAAACTCGTTTAACAATTTTCTAGGCAGCGACATGCTAATTCTCAAATCAATCACACCATGGTATTATACTTGTAATAACTATTATTAAATTATTAACTAATAAATATTTCTCTTAGCAAACAATAATTAAAAAAGTATTAATGATATGTTGCGACTTAAAGCCTTGATTGATGATACTGATATATAATATCAACTCTGGTTATTGGCTGAATGTAAATAAATCTAAGTGAAGTTTTATGACTCCCAAAAATAATGAAAAAACCCACAATGAAGTTCTCTCTGGCAGGGAACTATACTCGGTTATGGAATCTTACTGGATTTTTCACGCAGGAATCCGAACCTTAAAATACATGTTCAGGGCCAAAAGGAACAAAGAATTAAGCCCTAAATTTATTGAAAGGTTAATGCTGGCAGTGACTGAAGTGAATGACTGTGCAATATGTTCCTATGCACATACAAAAAGAGCTCTTGAAAGTGGAATGAGCAATGAAGAAATCCAGAAGATGCTCTCAGGGCTTATGGAGGATGTTCCCAGTGATGAACTTGAAGCAGTATTGTTCGCCCAACACTATGCCGAAACCAGGGGAAACCCCACCAGGAAGTCTTGGCTGCGAATCGTTGAAATCTATGGTGAATCTAAAGCAAAAGGAATACTTGGTGCAGTTCGCACCATCATGATTGGAAATACCTATGGCATTCCCTGGAGTTCTTTCATCAACAGGATGAGAGGCAAATCTGACCCTAGAAGCAGTATACTTTATGAGCTGAAAATGATGTTAGGAACTCTTATAACACCTATTGCTTTTATCCACGCATTAGTGTCTGATTTATTTGGAAAACCTATAATAAACTTTAAAAACCAAGATACGAGTTAGTGCTATTTAATTAGAGCTAATATCAAGGTTTGAAAAAAGGTGGGAATTATAAGTCTCGTTAAATTCACTGGATCAATTATTATTGGATTTTTCCTAATCCTATTTTGTTATTAAAGTGTAAAATACAATTCTAAGCACCAATGTGGCACTATTTAGAAATCAAAGTGGATTTAATAGTATATCTTTCACACTATATTACAAAACTCTGTGGTGTGTTTACCAATCAGTTATTTTACCATCATCTTGTCGATTTTCCAACAATTCAACCGTTAAAATATAAATAACACAGGTAATGAAGAAATAATAATATATTTCCCATCTATCACCGGTTGTCCAACAAGTAGGTGAAAAACCTTTCACCATTTGCGAAGCAAATCCCAATGCAAGTAAACAAAATATCAGGCCACTAAGTTTCTTTCCCCTGTATTTATAGATTTGCACTAAACTATAAAGAACAGAAAACAATACGATTGCGTATATAACCGAAATTAATAAGATATTGCTTAAATTGGATTGTAATAATCCATGTTCTGTCACTGCTTCATTCATGAACGTAATTATAGGTGAATATCCCCATAAAAGAATCAATCCAAAGGATGATAGCATAATTATTAGGGGTATTAAGCTTATTAACACTGGGATCTTTTTTTTCGTGATGGAGTATACATAAAAAGTCAAAACTCCAAAGAAGAGCAGGTAGATAGGTCCAAATTTCGTGGGACCATCGGGAGTAATGAATTTATAAAACAACACACTAATTCCCAGATCTATTTTATTAATTATAGTTAAAGTGTAATAATCTGGAAAACGTCGTAATGTATCTTTTACGTATCTTGCCTGGTTTCCAGGGCATAAATAGAAATTTAAAAAGCCTAACAATATGATGAACAACATTAAAAAAATTGATTTTGGGATTTTTATCTTCTTGTACCAACAGTAACAAATGATAAAAAAATAAGCTCCAGCAGTAATAAATAACACTAATTCATTATTTATGGCAAATATTAAAGAGAAGATCATTATTCCGTAAATAGCCACTTTTTTAGTGATACTTAGCATATTCAGATTATGCTCATTAAATACATATTTTTTCACCACATAAAAATGTAATAAAATGAAAAATAAGGGCCAGGTATAAGTTAAAGTGGAAGCTATGTACCCAGCGGACCATAAAGCACCATCTATCGTGAAAATATATAGTAATACCAGAACACAGGATAAAGAGTTATATATAAATGATTTTTTTCCACCTATTTTCGTTGTGCTAAATGTGAGTTTAGGGATCAAAACAGCTATCAATGTGAAAATAATTGAATCCAAAAAATTCCAGATTATCTGGGGTAGCCCTGCAAATATGGTTATGAAAAATTCAATTATAATCCGTGATGTCCAAGTTTCATAGTGAGATCCTAGAAAAACAAATATGTTCTGCTCATAATACACCCTGCTAAAATACAAATCATCCCCTGCAGGGATTAAACGGAAATGCCACAGGAAAACAATTGCAAAAAATATTAAAAAAGGGAAATACATCAAAAGAGATGATTTCTTAACATTTAGTTTAGTAGTGATCATTATCAGTTCCTTAATTGTTATTTAATAACTAATGGGATTTTAATATTTATAAATTTTAATTAGGTAATCGGCAATGATCTTTTAAAAATCAATCATACAATTCGAACAACTTGAAACTAAGTTTGCATGTGTATCAGTGTGATCTTTTTTTATATATCAATAGATTTTCCTATATTAAAAAAAAATTGAATTTAAGGTTATCCGCCCGCTGGTTCTAATATTATTGAAATATTTCCCTCAGTATCTTTAAACTCTGCAATGATACCTACACCAGGAATTTCACTTTTTTCCATAGACATCTTCCCACCAGCAGCTTCAATCTTCTTTATATATTCATCAACAGAATCCACAGCAATGGCATTTTTAACAATGCCATCTATTCCCCTTGACATTATAGCGCCATTAATACCTGGTTCGCTTTCATCTCCAGTATTAACCAGCCAGTAGTCAAAGGGTCCTTCCCATTTTTCTATTTCCCATCCGAAAACTTTCCTATAAAATTCTATGGCCCTTTCAGGATCATCTGCAGGTATTTCAAAATGAACAACCCTTGGCATGTTTTTCACCCCCAGTTTATCTTAAATTTTATTTTAAGTTTGTTCCAATATTAAATGTTAATTAATGATATGAGGTGATTATTATGTTTGGAAAAAGTCAGGATAACGAAATTGTTGAGACGAAAACAGGATCTTTAAACACGTTTTTTGTTGATTGCATCACTGAGAAACGGAAAAATACCAATAAATTAAATGCCGGTCATGATCTCCTGTTTATAATACAATCCGATGCAAGTGAAGAAAAATTTAAAGAGCTTTTTGATGACTTCATTACTGAAAACGGGGAGTTTAAAAGGTGGGAATTCCAGATTTATCTAAGTAAAAACGGTTTTTACAGTTTTAGTTCCGATCAACAAGTGTTTCCGTATCAAGAGTTCTAGATTATTCTAATCAAAAAAAAATTAATGGAAAATGAATATAATCTGGTTGAAATATCCATTTTCACTCTTTAATTATAAACGCCAGTATTCCGGTTATAATTAGCCATAAGCCGATTAAGGCACCTAATATCTGGGGATCGGCTATTAGGTTCCCAACAATTATGTATATTATACCAATTATTAGGGTTATGACTCCATTCCATCGGAAACCTCCTTTATTGACGAAAATTCCGATGATTCCGGCAATTATGAGGAATAGGCCTGCAATCCATACAATTAAACCGAGTAACCAGCTGAATAATCCAGGGTTCACAATAAATCCAATACCTAATATTAGGGCAATTATTCCCAATATTATTTCAGCTATCCCCACCCCTTTACTGACACTCATATCATTAAATCCGCTGATTAGAAGACCAATACCCAAGATAAGAACTATAAATCCAGTAATCCAACTTAATGGGACCAGTCCTAACATTGGGAAGATCAAAATAATCAGTCCCAAAACAATCATTATCAATGCCATGGCATTCTTTTGCATACACTTCTACCTCCTTTTTTTTGTTGTAATGAATATGCAATTATTAATTCTTCATCCCAGGATTAGTTTTTGTCTTGGGTAGGAATATACTGGTGATAAATCCTAAAAGAAGGATTAATGATAAGGCATTAAATGTTTGTTTCATTGCAGAGCTAATTGTGGATTCTACAATCTGATTCGCTTCTTGCACTTGTCCTGGGGGGATCTGGGGCGTTTTCGTCTGCATTGTTTCCACGTAGTCAAAAAGGCTGTTCTGAATTTGTTCAGTGGTCATGTTCCCAGCTATTCCTGATGATTCTATACCTGTTGTAAGACCTCCGAATATTCCGATTAAAAGTAAAACTCCTATTAAAGCTGTTCCTATAGAATATCCTAAGTTTTTAAAAGAGTTATACAGACCAGAAGCATCAGTTTCCTGATCACTCCTGGCTGCGGACATGGTGAGATTGGTTAACTGTGATAGTAAAAGACCAACACCCACACCAAAGACCATGGTACCAGGTATAATATCCATCATTTGAGTGTTTACATTGAAAACTCCGCCCAGTATGAAGGTTCCTCCTGCTGAGATAAGAAAACCGATCATCAGGATATATTTGGACTCTAAAACTGATGAAAACTTGGCTCCGAGCATTGAAAACACAAGGATGATAATCGACGCTGGTAAAAGGGTTAAACCAGTATCAAATGCATTTGCTTTGGTGACCTGTTGCAGGAAGACTGGTATGATAAAAAGGAAACCTGCCAATGGAATCTGTTGAATTATGGAGGTTAAGTTACCTAATCCAAACAGACGATTTTTTAAAAGAGATATATCAGTAAGGGGTTCTAAACCATTTTTAATTCTTCTCCTCTGCCATAATAAGAATACTATGAATAGAACAGAACCAGAACCTATTAGCACAGTCACATAACTCCAGTTCTGTGGCCTTGTGAGTAGCAAAATACCCAGAACGATTAATATTAATGATGTTATTGAAAGGAATGCTCCTAGAATGTCTAGATCCTTCCATTTTAATGTTGGTTTTGATTCTGTTAGGTAATGTTTGAAGATTAGTATAGCTGCTATAAACAGGAGTTCGGATCCGAATACTAACCTCCATGAAAGATAAGTGGTGAAGATTCCGCCCACTATGGGGCCTATGGCAGCTCCCATTGCTGCGATGCCTCCCCAAATTCCGAAGGCAGTGATTTTGTCTTTGCCTTCGTAACTAGAACTCACTAAGGTTGTGGTTGCAGGGAACATCATGGCTGCACCTATACCTTCTAACACAGCCCATCCTATTAGTAACATGCCTGCATTGATACTCAAAGTGGCAATAGTTGTTCCAGAACCATAAATAAGTAATCCTAATAGAAATGTTTTTTTTCTACCAAGAATATCTTGAAGTTTACTCCCCAATATCATAAATGAAGCAATAATAAGGGCATATAATGCGATAATGGCCTGAATTACTGATAATGTGGTGTTTAATTCCACCACGAGGTTGGTTATTGAAACATTCATTGCTGATGAGTCTAAAACAATAATGAAGATTGCCATACATGCAACTAAAACTGTTCCCCATTTATACTGGTTTTCAGCCATAATATCTTGTCCTAATACTTATTATTCTATTTATTATCTTATTTATTTATTAGGCAGTTATTATTTAGCCGAATTAATCGAGGCAAATAGTGTATTGAAGTCTTAATTGATTTAGTTTCATGGGTGTGCAGGGCAGTGTGACAATCGTCACTGCAACTTTAACCGCAGTAATATTAGAAGAAGGAGATCTAGGGAAAGATGTATCTTCTGCAGATTTTGTTTTACCGATAATTCAGAAAAAGATTATTATTGTGGGTTGTTTTCAAGGAAGAATATATCAACATTTGCTGATTAGCCTAAGATACTATGTTATATGCCAATATTTTATGTTTTTATTTCTAGAATCTTACCTTGAGCAAAAACTGTTATCTATTGAATTTATGCAAATAGGGATTATATTAGATCCTCGACTACTCCTATGACCACTATCTTGGAGTCAGTTGAAAGATTAGTACTCAGTTCACAGCTTTTTTCACCAGAGCGGTGATTTTAGTTTCTTCGGCGGCAGTTAAATCCTTCAGTGCAAAGGAAGTAGGCCAAAAATTATCTTCATCCAGCTTAGCATTCTCGGTGAAGCCCAATGTCATGTACCTTTCGTCTTTAGTCCCCCGAAAGAAGCAGATGACCTTGCCCTCTTTGGCATATGCGGGCATCCCGTACCAGGTTTTTGGTATGAGTAATGGTGAGCTGGCTTTGATGATATTATGAAGCCGTTCACCCATGGTACGATAAGGTTCCGGCATCTTGGAGATTTTTGCGAGTGCAGCACTTTCCCCTTCTGCTTTACC
>JAHKLP010000084.1 GCA_020855015.1 Methanobacterium sp. | reverse complement strand
GGTTTAGAAATAAAATGAACTTTAGATATTACACATTGCCACTCCAGTTAATAAAGCTACCACAAATAGTGCGACAAAGATTATAGTTTCTTTATTTTCCATTAATTCCCTCCTAAGATAAACAACTTCTAAAAATCCCCTACTAATTAATTTAATTAAAGATTTTTTTATTTTCTCATGAATATACATAGGGTTAGTTAGATATTTATACTTGATTGACATATTGTTTATTAAGAACAATATATTGTAGGAGGCGTTAGATGGGAAAATATTATTCACCACAATACGGGTCAAAAGAACACGACACGCAAACAAGTGGAAAATACTACCATATAACTGATGAATACAATGAAGATACTTACCAGGAACCTGATGAAGTCCTGGAAGAAGAATATGCAGATGAAGAAGAATATTATGTGGAAGAACAATTCTCTGCTAAAGATATTATAAAATCGAAAACTCGCAACCTGTTTGGTTTTTAAAATAAACACTAAAATTAGAGTTCACATTACCATTATTTGATCTAAATTAATTATTAAAAAAGAATAAGCTATATACTATTTTTATCCATTTTTAGATTTTTGCCTAGAAATTTTAACCGTAAATATTGAAACTATCCACCATGAGGTTTATCTCATCCTGTGAATTGTCCAATGCAAAGTAATCTCCTGCAAACCACATATAGTAAAGTAGGTCATACTTTTTAAAGGAAATTATCATGATTTTGGTGGGATAAACATCTTCGTTTTTACCCAAAAGTAAATAACATTCCATGTCATCCTTAGTAAACTCTATTTCATCAATGAGCTCGGTATTCTGAATGTCAAAAACATGTTTGAGCATTTCTGAAAATTCCTTAACTGAAATATCAAACACATCTTGATTCCTGGTAATAGACAGGGTGATGGTGTTGTTGTCATACTGCCCTTTAACCACCTTTTTAGGGTCTTCAGTGCTTACCACTTCCCAATTACGAGTGAAGTTGAATGATATCTCACCATTATCAAAATTCCATATATCGTATTTATTGATATTTTTTATAATTTCTTTAATGGCCTGTTTGGCATTATATCGCACAATTTCATGACTATCTTCATATGCCTTTTTAAGAGGTTTTAAAGCATTTTCATTACCAATTACTCCCAGTACCTCGGCTGCTTTTGCCCGCACAAAACAGTTATCATCCTTTGTAAAAAACCCCTGTATAACACCAATCAATGCTTTTTGAACATCTTCACCACCAATCTTCTCTAAAGCTTGAATGGCATTAACACGTGTTTGCCAGTCCCCATTTTTCAAGGCTTTTTTAATGGGATCTAAAGCAGTTTCACCAATTTCTTCGAATGCAGCCAGGGATCTCAGGCCAACTTCGGAATCACTGTCACTTATGGATTTTAAAAGAATATCTATTGCCTGAGTATCACCCATCTTTCCCATGGCTATCAGAGCCTCATGACGTACCAGCTCGTTCTCATCGTCTAACAATTCCTCTAGGAAGGGCAATTTATCAGTGGCCTTAATTATTCCCAGTGAACTGGCAGCAGACTTTCTAACTTTCCAATGATCATCATATAAAGCGATAGTCAAAGCATCAATTGATTCGGGGGTATCGAAGCTTCCAAGTGCCCAGGCAGCTTTCGCCCGGACATCACCCACAGGATCTTCCTCCAGGGACTGGACTAAGTAGGGAACAGCACGCAAATCCCCAATGATCCCCAATGATTCAGCAGAATATATCCTCACACTATTAATGACACTATGGTTGGTAAACCATTCATGATATTTCAAAGATTTAATGAGTCCAAAAACAGCTCTCTCATCATCTGAACCACTCAATGCCTTAGCCGCCCTTTTCCGAATATAGTAATCTTTATCATTAAGGGCAGAAATCAGATATTCAATATTTCCCGGTGACGCATAATCTATTTCGTCAACAACGGCGCCCATATATTAACCCCCATAATCCCTTTTCAACATAAAAAATAAAGTAATTGTAATAATGGGTCATTATTGTTATCTAACATTAATTTTCTTTTTATTCACTAAAATATATAACGAAAGTAATAATCACTGGTAATTAAATATTTAAAATCAAGATTACCTTACAAATAATGAATAGAATCTTAAAAAAAGTGATTAATCTCATTATATTACAAGAATGATGTAGGGAGAATATAGCCTCAAATATCCTTCTAATAATCTAAATAAATTCTTGGATATAACTAAAAGAAATGGTCATGAAGCATTCCAGTGACTTTTTGTTATATCCATACTGTTAACATTCTATGGAATTTTCAATGGTTTGTTGTATCAATACATTAAGGGCTTTGTAGCAGGGCTAGGGCCACTGCTAAATAAATAGCCAGTGTGGTGATATCAGAAAAGATAGTGGCCAGTGGACCAGTGGCCAATGCAGGGTCATAGTTGAATTTTTTCAAAATCAGGGGGGCGAAAGTGTTGATAGATACTGAGGCAATGATGCTCAAAAAAAGGGCAAAAAATATAATAAGCCCCAATGTAAGGTTCTGACGAGTCACATAGGCTAAAAAAGCAGCAAACAGTCCAGAAGCACCTGCCAGGGCAGTGGCAACAATTATCTCCCTGGTGAGATATTTACGGATGTTCAGTTTGGTGTCCAGGGCCATGCTGCGTATAATCAGCGCCTCAGTCTGGGCTCCTGCAGCATCACTCATATAAACCATGACTGGTATGAAACTGGCCAGGGCAATGAAACTGGATAATAACTCTTCAAACTGGGCAATCAAGGATGCGGCCAGTGTACCACCTATAACTCCGATGATAAGCCATGGAAGACGAGACCGAATCATATGGGTGGCAGTTGAATTAATGGAAGTATATTCATCTCCTACCTTGTGGAAAATACCACCAAAATTAAATATATCACTTTGCACCTCATGATTGAATAGTTGGAGAATAGTATCATATGGAACAACCCCCATAAGCCCACCTTCATCATCAATAACTGGTATTGATTTTAAACCATGGGATAATGCCTGATAGACCACCCTCTCCTGACTGGTATCAGCACCAACTGTAACTAGATTTTTATCCATTATCTGGTTTGCTTTAATAGTTTTATCCTTGTTTCTAACTAGATTTTTTATTGATACAACACCTACCAGTGTATTGTTTTGGTCAGTAAGATAAATGTAGTCTAAACTAACATAATCAGGTGCATTTTTAATTAACCGTTTTTCTATCACATCTAATGTTTCATCGGCATTGAAAATAGGAATATTATTTACCATATTATTGCCAGCGGTTTCTTCAGGATACTGAGGTGGTATTGTCACTTTAATCTCCCCTTTGATTATTATCCATCGTTAAAAATGTTATCTAATTATTTATCAGTCCCCAAGACATAAGCCTCGAAACATATTCTTTCAGTTTTAGTTACATCTTTAAAAGTCAAAAACCTGATTCTTTTGAGAAACTGAAAGTTATATTTCATTATCAAATCTTCCAAATACTCCTGATTATGGCCATAAACATCTATCTGGTATTTTTCATTGAATTCATGAGAAATCCCATCTTCCGAAACAATGATGGTGAAGCTAAAGGTACCCTCAGGTTTAATAATTCTTTTAGCTTCCCTGAAAAAAGAATCCAGATCCTGGAAAAAATGGAACACCCCAACTGAGATTACATGATCAAATTTCTCATTGGCATAGGG
>JAHKLP010000072.1 GCA_020855015.1 Methanobacterium sp. | reverse complement strand
GGTTATCAAGTAACGGGTGGGGAGTTGTATGAATGATCTTACCACACTTTCCGCGGCTAATCTGTCCTTACGGTACTTTTTAGGCACTTCTAACTCTGCCTGGGTGAGAACATGCATGTTATCTATGCTAATCAGTGGCAGACGAAGGATTTTGGATAAAAGGTTTGAATAAAATTCAAAATCAGAAATGATGATCTCTGGCTTCACTGCCTTAGCCACACTGTACATGCTTCGCAAACTTTTTTTTAAGTCTCCGGGAAGATCTTTCATCCCTTTTACGAAGGTCTTTGTGTTTTGAACAGTATTATCCTCATATACTGTGTTAAAACCCCCGATCTCGTAAACATTATCAAAATGGGAGGAAAGGTAATCATAGGCACGGTCAGATGCAAATATATGTACTTCATTGTTCTGGGTCAGATGATTAAGGAGAACTCTAGCCCGAATGGCATGTCCCATCCCTTCTCCACAGACAGAGTAAAGTATTCTTTTCTGTTCCGGGTGGCCGAATGTGTAATCCAAATCTTCAGCTGATATATGCTTGCCCCGAAACTGATAGAAAGTGCTTTTGGCATATTTGAAAGCCACATTGCGCAAACCTTCCTCTTGAAGGCGACGGGTAGAAACCAGAAGTTTAGGGGTCCTAAGGACCTTAAACTGACTAATAGATCCAATGCGTTCAATGTAGTCTGTGTCTTCCCCGAAGTCCAGGTCTTCATCAAATCCTTCCACATTATCATGCAGTTTTTTGGTGGTGATTATTCCATAACACCCTGCACCGTGGGGTTTGATGTTCTCAACTCGTTTCATGAAAAAATTGGCAAAGTCATGGGTGATCTTGTTTAGGAAACTATCACTTAAAGGTGCAATCTGGGTTATGGCAATTCCCAGCCCTCTGTGTTGAAATTCATCCAGACAAAACTTGAGATAATCTTTGGTTAGTATAACATCTGAATCTAAAAATAGTAAAAATTCTCCCTGAGCTACTTCTGCTCCGCGATTACGTCCTACAGCTGGTAATCCCCCTTCAACCACCTTACATCCCCATTTTCTGGCGATTTCCATAGTGCGATCTTCAGATCCCGCATCAGCCACTATAACTTCATAGTCACTGAAATCCTGTCGCTGAATACTTTCCAGAAGAGGGGGAAGATAGTATTCTTCATTGAAGGTTGGGATAATAATTGAAAGTTTCATTTTTACTCATTACTATATTTTTTAGATTTTGTGTTTAAGATAATTTCGGAATCCTAGAAATAGGAAAAAAAGTTCCATGTCATAAAAAAGCCATCAGCTCGTCCCTGGTATTTATCTAAAAGGTCTTCCAATGTTTTTTTATCACTGACACTGGTATCCATTCGGATTACAGTTATGTTTCCCTTTTGTTCTGTGCTTAGAACATTATAACCACTCAGATCCACGGGTTCGAACTGATTTATAACTGTTATCTCACGATATGAACTGTTATTCCCAGCTAATTCCAGGGCAAGTCCTGATAGTGCTACTAAAAATATCAGTGCCAATGGGAGAATCAGTTGTCGGAACTGGAATGGTCTTCGGATAAAGTAGAGGATAAACAGGAGCCCCATGCCAATAACCAATGGTTGACTATAAAGTCCTCCATCTACCATCCCAATAATCGCTAAAGTCAATGCAAAAGCCACGAATACTCTTTGAACAGCTCTTCTCTCATCCAGAGCGAAAAGTCCAGTGACACATGCCAGGGGCAGTGTGATTATTATGAAATATGCCCAGGGGATAACTTCAGGAAATAGACTGCCACCAGTGTGAACATGCTCTGGTACCAAACCACCCATACTATCTGCCAGGTGGCCAAAGACTGATTTGAATACATGAGTGTGCATAGGACTGGTTGAGGTTGAAGTAGGATTGGTGGAGACGAAGATTGTTAAAGGAGACACTCCATACTTTAAACGGATGTAAAATTCTATTAAAACACCTATAAGGCATGTTATGAGGATGATAATCAGGGTCCATTTATAGAATTTTTTACCATCAGGACTGTAACTTTTAACCTTCTCCTTTAGTGGTAATAAAAACTTCCAAGTGTTAATTAAAGAGTTTAATAGGAGAAAGCCTCCCATCATTACCATGAGAAGGACGGCTTTGCCCTCAGATGAACCGGATAAGAGTGGCCATGTGATCATGGTTACCAGCTGGTCCAGTGCTGAAGTGGCATAGATAAGAAGACCTGCAAGTATCAGTATAAGTCCGGATAATCCTATTTTATCTATTTTCACTGAATATCTCCATAAAATTATTTATTAGATTTAATTTCCTGACCAGATTAGATAAATTTTCTCGATACTTATATACTATGGTAGTTTATTTATGGTTGATCTGGTAATTAACAGATTATATGACAATTAACTGACTTCCAGCATCCTTTCAACTGCGTTTCTGGCTTTATCCGCAATTTCTTGGGGAACAGTAACCTGGAACCTTTCTTCCAACAAAGATTTCTTTACCTTTTCCAGTGTATGAAGCTTCATATCTTCACAGATTGCATCATCCAGTAGGGGATAAAAAAGTTTATCTGGATTTTCACGACGAAGTCTGGTTACCATGTCCACTTCAGTGCCTATGAGGAAAGTTTTTTTGGATGAAGCAGCCACATGGCGGATCATTCCACCGGTACTCAGAACATGGTCTGCCATTTGTTGCACTTTCCC
>JAHKLP010000103.1 GCA_020855015.1 Methanobacterium sp. | reverse complement strand
TATGGCTACATAATTAAGCCTTACGAGCATACTGAGCTAAAATATGCAATTGAACTTGCTCTTTACAAACATAAAACCGAGATTAAATTAAAGGAAAGTGAAAAACAGTACCGAAGCATTTTAGAAAATATTCAGGATGCATATGTTCGTGTAAATACGGATGGGCGCATTATAATGGTAAGTCCATCTGCAGCAAGCATGTACGGATTTGATTCACCTCAAGAAATGATAGGTATTCCAGCTATTTCACTTTACAAAAATCCTGAACGCAGATCCATAGTGTTAGGAGACCTAAAAAAGGAAGTTCAAGTGGGAGGTTTTGAAGGAGAAGCCTTAAGAAAGGATGGCACATCATTTTGGGTTTCTATCAGTATCCAGTTTATATACGATGATGAAGGTCAAATTCAGGGTACAGAGGCCTTTATCCGAAACATCACCCAACGTAAAAAAGCTGAAAATGAGATAAAAAAATCTGAAAACTATTACAAGGCTATTTTTGAGCATACTGGGGCTGCAACTGTTATTATTGAGGAAGATACAACTATTTCGTTGGCTAATGCGGAATTTGAAAGACTTAGTGGTTATCCTCGGGAAGAAATCCAAGGCAAACGAAGCTGGACCGAGTTTGTGGTAAAAGAAGATCTTGAAAAAATGAAGGAATATCATCGCCTTCGCAGAATTAATAATAGAAAAGCACCAACAATTTATGAATTCCGGTTTATCGACAAAAGTGGTGATGTGAAAAACATTCGTTTAGATATTGGTATGATCCCAGACACCAAAAAAAGTGTAGCATCTCTTCTTGACGTCACGGAGTCTAAAAAATCCGAATCAAGGCTTTTAAAGAGTCAGGAACATTTGAAGAAACGTGATGAGGAATTTAGGAATTTTATTGATGGCGCTCCGGCTGCTATTGCAATGTTTGATGCCCAAATGAGGTATATTGCCGCTAGCCTACGTTGGATTGAAGACTACACTCTTCAAGGACAAGAAATTTATGGTAAATCTCATTACGATATATTTCCAGAGATTACTGATGAATTGAAAAATGTACATAAGCGTGTTTTGGCTGGTTCTATTCTTCGCAGTGATGATGATGAGTTTCTTCGTGCTGATGGAACTATCCAATATATACGATGGGAAGCTCGCCCCTGGTACTCATCCTCTGATGAAATTGGTGGCATTATAATCTTTAGTGAAGACGTTACAGAACGAAAAAGACTTGAAAAATCTTTAATGGAAAGAGAACTAAATTTTAGGAGCCTGGCTGAAAATGCCAATTATGGTATTGTAGTAGTGACTGGTGAGGGGCATCACCTATACGCCAATCAGGAAGCATCTGAAATAACAGGTTACACCATCAAAGAATTATTGAATACTCATATAAAAGACATGGTCCATCCAGATACATTAGATGAGATTACTGCTAATATAAAGAGAAGAATTGAAGGTGCTGATGCTCCTTCAACGTATGAAACTTTAGTTTTGCGTAAAGATAAGGAAGTTGTGCCCATTGAGGTCTCAGCTTCAAAAACTACGTGGAAGGGTCAAGATGCAGATTTAGTCATACTCCGCGATATATCTGACCGTAAAAAAGCAGAAAAATCACTTAAAAAAAGTTTAGAACGATTCCGTGCAGTTGCAGAATCAGCAGTTGATGCCATTGTCACTACAGATTCTGAAGGTAATATAATCTTTTTTAACCATAGTTTAACCACTATTTTCGGATATTCTAAAGATGAAATAACTGGTGAACCTCTAACTATCCTAATGCCAGAAAGATTTAAAAAAAAATATCTTGAAGAGCTCAGAAAATATAAGAAAAGTGGTAAACACAGACTGGTAGGAAGAACAGTTTCAACAAATGGGTTAAAGAAAGATGGAACAGAATTCCCCTTTGAAATGTCACTTTCTGCCTGGAAATCAGGTGAAAAAACTTACTTCACATCTATTATAAGGGATATAACTAAGCAAAAAAATGACGAAGAAAAGATGAAGGATCATTTGAAAAAACTATCCATTATCAATAAAGTCACAAACACGGCCAACAATGCTCATAATATCCATGACTTGCTTAAAGATATTCTAAACTCAACATTGGATTTATTAGGATTTGAAAGTGGAGGGATATATTTATTGGAGGAAAAAACAGGGTTTACTAAATTGGCTTATTATGAAAACCTTCCAGGAGAATTCTTGGAAAAGGTAAAGAGAATAAATGTAGCTGTGGAGCCATATTTTACTGTTTATGTCGAAAAAATGCCGATATATAATTATATCGAGATCAAACAAGAAATAGAAACCAGATATGGGTTTAAATCGGCGGCTGTGATACCTCTTTTTTCCACAGGGAAGGTAATTGGATCTTTAAATGTTATCAGTAAAGAAAAGTCATTTATCACCGACCTTGAAAAGGATATTTTAGAGTCTATCGGCATGCAAACAGGTACAGTTATTGCTAGAATGTATTCTGAAGCAGCGATCAAGGAATCTTTAAGAGAAAAAGAAGCATTACTCACTGAAATTCATCATCGGGTGAAAAATAATATGCAGATTATCTCCAGCTTACTTAATCTGCAATCTCAGTATGTTGAAGGGGATCAAATGGCTGCCGATGTTTTAAAGGAGAGTCAAAACAGGGTGAAATCCATGGCAATGGTACATGAAAAATTATACCAATCTGATAATTTAACAGAAATTAAAATCGATGATTACATTAAAAGACTGGTTTCAGATTTATTTTATTCATATAACATCCTGCAAGACCAGATTAACCCCGTAATAGATGTAGAAAAAATTAGGTTTAATATGGAAACTGCAATACCCTGTGGACTTATAATCAGCGAGCTGGTAACCAACAGTTTGAAACACGCTTTCCCCGAGAAGAGAAAAGGGGAAATTCGTGTGTCACTAAAAATACTAAATAATAAATATGTATTAGTTGTAAGTGATGATGGGGTGGGATTACCTAATGAATTAGATTTTAAAAACACAAACACCCTAGGACTGCAACTTGTCAACAGCTTAGTCAATCAAGTTGATGGTGAAATAGAATTAGATAAGAGCCATGGGGCTGAGTTCACGATTATTTTTAAAGAGTCAAAATATAAAGAAAGGTTTTAGATAATTAATATCGTAATGAATGGATTATATCCAATTGGATGCTTTATTAATTGCGATATGTACACATAAAAACATAATAAGATCACTACTACAATAATATTAATAGTTGATTGTAATGGCTGATGTAAAAATTCTCCTGGTAGAGGATGAGAGCATCGAAGCCATGGACATTAAGCGGACTGTGGAATCTTTTGGCTATAAAGTTCCGTGTGTCATTTCTCGTGGTGAAGATGCGGTCAAGGAAGTTCTGAAAATTAGGCCCGATCTTATTCTAATGGACATTATCCTTAAAGATGAAACTAATGGTATTAAAGTAGCCTCTCGGATTAAAGAGTTAGATATACCTGTTATTTTTTTAACTGCGCATTCTGAGGAGTCTACTTTTCAAAAAGCTCTGGAAACTGAACCATATGGGTATGTTCTCAAGCCCTTCGATCCAACGGAATTGAGATACACAATTGAAATGGCTCTTTATAAGAAAAAGATGGAAAGGGAATTAAAAGAAAGCCAGAATCAGTTTCGCTTGTTAACAGAGACTTTAGATGACATAATTTACGTGGTCGACCTCCAAAAGCAGAAAATCGTTTACATGTCATCTGCTGTGGAGAAAATCACCGGTTGGGGTAAGGAATCTTTTTATGAAAATTCAGACATGTGGATGGAAATGATGCTCCCTGAAGACAGATTAGATGTCATATCCTCGATTTCAAGTATAGGGGATGAGGATGGGGATAATAGAATAGAATATAGAATTAAAACTAGAAAAGGGGATTTAAAATGGCTATCAGAAACATTTAAAGTATTATCTACAGAAAAAGGTGGACCGGTTAGAATTGTCGGGCATGCTACTGATATAACGTTGGAGAAAGAGTCTGAAATGAATTATAGGAATCTCATTGACAATTCTTTGGTGGGCATTTTTCGTAGCAATCTAAAGGGGGATATTATATTTGCCAATGAGGCAATGGCCCAAATGTTTTATTACGATAGTGTCAAAGATTTGAAAATCAATAACATCCAGAAATTATATAAAAATCCTGATCAACGTCAATTGATAATCCAAAAATTGAAAAACGAGGGTTTCATAACTAATTATGAAACAGATGCAGTTGGAAAGAACGGTGAGATGATCAGAGTCCTCGTGAGTATGAATCTGGATAGTGACATCATCTCTGGAATGTTTATGGATATAACCGAATTAAAACAGACAGAGGAGAAGTTAGATCGATCTGAAAGTAGATACAGGACCATCTTCGAGAATAGCGGAGTTTTACTTTTGACTTTTGATAATGATGGCAACATACTCCTGTTTAATTCTGAATGGGAAAAGGTTAGTGGTTACTCTCGCGAAGAAGTGGAGGGTAAAATGAAGTGGATGGATTTTGTCCATCCAGATTACGTGGAAAAAATGGTTAAATATCACCAGCAGCGGATGAAAGACCCAGATTCGGTGCCTCAGAAATATGAAACAATTTTCATCAGGAAAAATGGTGATCAGAGGGTGATGTATATTTCAGTGGCAGCTCTTCCTGAAACTGGTAAATGGTTAGTATCAGCCACAGATATTACCGATCTTAAAAAAACCCAGAAAAAATTGGAAAAAAACGTATTATTTTCTCGTGCTTTGACTGAGAACGCTTTAGATGGCATAATAACAACTAACTCCTTTGGTAAAATTTTGTATTTCAACAATAGCCTACTAGAAATGTTTGGTTACTCAAAATATGAGCTGAAGAACTCTCCTCTTACCACATTAATGCCAGAAAGGTATCATGAAAATTTCACAATAATTCTCAAGAAATTCCAGGAAACTGGTGAGCATCGATTGGTTGGGAGGACAATTGAAACTACTGGCCTTAAAAAAAATGGGAAGGAATTTCCATTTGAAATGTCCCTAACTAAATGGGAAATCGAAGATCAAATCTACTTCACATCTATCATCAGGGACATTACTGAAAGGAAAAAAGGTGAAGAAAACAGAATAAAAGGTGAAAAAGCCCTTGCAGAAAAAGAAGAGAAATATCATGCTTTAATGGATTATTCCAGTGACACAATTATTCTAGCAGATTTAAATGGTAATTTCATTGAATGCAATCAAAAGGCAGGGGAACTTTTGGGTTTGTTGCCAGATGAAATCCTTAAACTAAACTTCAGGGACATACACCCTCCAGAGGAACTTGAAAAAGTTCAAAAATCTTTTAACAAAGCCATTTCAGGAGATATGGGTATTGTTGAAACTTTAGTTTTAACCAAAGATAATAATAAAGTTCCAGTTGCCATAACAGCTAGTATGATCGAATATGGGGATAATAAAGTCATTCAGGGAATTTTTAGGGATATAAGTGAAAGAAAAAATGCTGAAAAAGCATTAAGTGAGAGTGAAGAAAAATACAAAACTCTTTTTGAATCAGATCCTAATTACGCCATACTTATAACTCCAGAGGGTAAATTATTAGACGTTAACACTGCAGCAGAGCAAATTACTGGGATGTCTAAAGAAGAACTGATTGGAAAAAGTTTTAATGAACTGGGAATTTTTATTGAAGAGGAATTAGAACTACATGGTGAAATGTTCGCACAAACATTAAAGCATGGGGCTATAACACCTTATAGGGCCAGAATCATTGATAAAAATGGTCAAATTAGGTGGGTTCTAAATCAATCAGCTGCAGTAACCAAGGATAATAAACTTTACTATGTCTTGGTAATTGGTCAGGATATTACTGAATATAAAAAGGCAGAAGATGCTCTTAAAGAAAGCGAAGAAAATCTCAGATTTTTAACCGATAACATGAATGATGTTATTGGTCAAATTGATGCAGAAGGAATAATTACCTATTTCAGTCCATCTTTAAAACAATTAACAGGATATGAACCTCAAAAACTTGTGGGAGAAAAAAGCACAGATTTAGTTCACCCTGACGACCAAGAAATCGTTCTGAATGCAATTCAGGAGGGAATTCTTAGTAAAAAACCCTTAAATATTGAATATAGGTTGAAAAAGTTAGACGGCGAATATGTTTGGGTTGAAACCAGCGGTAAAATAGTTTATGATACAACTGGAAATTATAAATCTATAGTATTTGTTTCCAGGGATATTGATGATCGTAAAAAAGCTGATAATGCTTTAAAAGAGTCTTTAAATGAGAAAGAAGTTCTTCTCAGGGAAATCCATCATCGAGTTAAGAACAACATGCAGATAATATCCAGTCTATTGAACTTGCAGATACAGTTTGAGGATACCGAAGAAATAGCCGATGTTCTAAAAGATAGCCAGGGTCGGGTTAAAACAATGGCTATGGTTCATGAGAAGCTTTACCAATCTGATAGTTTATCAAAAATTAATTTTAGGGATTACATTAAAAATCTGGTCTCTCAAATCTTCTATTCTTACGGCATCAAAAATGACATAATTGTTTTGGAAATGGATATTGATAATTTTAACATAGGCATCGACACTGCTATTCCTCTAGGATTAATTGTCAACGAATTAATTACCAATAGTGTAAAATACGCCTTTCCAGGAGGTAGGGAGGGAAAAGTAAAAATCATATTCAAATCAAAAAATCATAGTCATCTTTTAATCATTTCCGATGATGGTATAGGGATTCCTGATGATATCAAACCAGAAAAAACAGAATCATTAGGATTACAACTTGTGCATAATTTAACTAACCAAATAGATGGTAAAATAGAAGTAGACACAAATAAAGGGACTGAATTCAGAATAAAATTCAAAGAATTGGAATATAAGGATAGATTTTAAAATATATAATAGTAAAATTAAGATAACTAAAACGGTTAGTAATTAACATATTTTTTGATGGGTTTTAAAATAACCGGTAAAAATTTGATAAACCATGATTGAGCCTCCTAATAGGGAAGTGTGTATAAAATTGGGTATTTCATAGAATTAAAAAAGTATTTTTTTATTAATTTCATTAGAAGGGCGAACTGGCATGAGAAGAAGTGATAAGGAAATAAATGACCCAGAAGTTATCCAAGAAATATTTCAAGAAGCTGATGTTTGTAGAATAGATTTAATCGATGGTAATGAACCCTATGTGGTTCCCATGAATTTTGGTTATAAAGACAACATTTTGTATCTCCATTCAGCATCTGAAGGCCGTAAGATTGAAATTTTAAAGCAAAATAACAACACATGTTTCCAGATGGATATTAAAAGCGAGCTGGTAGCATCGGCAAGTCCGTGTAATTGGGGTATGAAATATTTGAGCCTAATTGGACAGGGTAAAGCCTATGTAATTAGTAATATCCCTGAGAAAAAAGATGCTTTAGATGTTATTATGGGGAAATATTCTCCAGAAGCTTCTTTCGAATATTCAGATGATGCCATTAACGAAGTAGTAGTGATTAAAGTTAATATAGATAGTGTAACTGGTAAAAAATCAGGATATTAATTCTTTTGTATAAATCAGCCGAGAAATAACTTTTGAAGATGTGAAATATGGCCGAATTACCGGAAATCATAATCCTAGCCAAGCAAATGGATCAAGAACTCAAATCCAAAGAATTTCTAGCAGGAGAACTACGTCAAGAAAAATCTATAAACCTACCCTCCGATGAATTTATCCAGAAAATCAGGGGAAAAAAGGTAATTAAGGTTTATAATAAGGGAAAATGGATATTCATCCAGTTATCTGATGATTACTATCTGCTCCTGAATCTAGGTATGGGTGCAGATATATTATTCCATGAATCAGGAAGTGAATCTCCTGAGGAATATCAGTGTTATTTCCAATTTACCGACGGATCCTCATTTTCCTGTAAATTCTGGTGGATAGGGCGGGCAGAACTAGTGCAGAAAAAAGAGTTACCAGAACATAAAGCCACTAAAGACATCGCGATTTCCCCCCTGGATGATGAATTTACCCTAGAACACTTCACAAAACTCTGCCAGGCACGTTCCCAGATCAAAAACCTCATATTAAACCAGAAGAAAATAGGGGGAATCGGGAATGTCTACATACATGACATACTTTTCAAGGCTAGATTACACCCACAAACAGTAGCTAACACCATAAAACCCGTTAAAGTGGATCATCTTCACAATACAATCCAGCATAACTTGAAAAATTCCATTGAATTGGGTGGATTGGCCTATGAGAAAGATTTCTATGGTCAAAACAATGGATTTGAACGGGAATATTTCCTGGTTGCCTATAACGAGGGGAAACCGTGCCCAGAGTGTGGTGGAACCATTGAAAAGATTAAAACCGGAAGTACCTCTTCTTATATTTGTCCCCAATGTCAGAAATTGTAAATTACCACTTAACTTATATCGATAGTTTAATTTAGAATCAAGCTCAAGAAAAAAACTAGGATTAATAGGAAGATCAAGTATGGGCCAAGTTGCCATAAATATCAAAGCGGTAAACCAACCGGGAGTACTGCGGGACATCACTGAACTCACTGCTCAGTGTGAGATTAACATCACTTACACCCACATGTTCATCGAAGACAAATACCATGCCTCCTTATATATGGAATTAGAGGCAGTAAAAAACGTTGAAAAGTTAATGAAGAACATATCAAGGGTTGAAGCCGTACGCAGTATTGAAGAATGCCCTACACTCCAGGATGTATTCGGGAAAAGGATCATAATCACTGGTGGCGGTGCACAGGTGGCCATGGTGGCTCAAGGAGCCATTACCGAGGCAGACCGCCATAACATCAGGGGTGAACATATAAGTGTGGATACTATCCCTCTTGTGGGTGAAGAAGACCTTAAAGAAGCAGTATCTGCTGTTGGAAGACTTCCCAGGGTGGGTGCCCTAGTTCTGGCTGGATCTCTAATGGGTGGTGAAATAACTGAAGCTATTAAAGAAATCAGAAAAGACCACGAAGTAATTATCATCAGCCTCAACATGCCGGGTAGTGTTACTAAAGAGGCAGACCTGGTTGTCACTGACCCTATACAGGCGGGAGTGATGGCGGTAATGGCAGTGGCAGACACCGCCATATTTGATATTAAAAAATTAGGGAAAAGAATATTCTAAATTATTTAAAGGACTATAAAATAAATTTTCAAAAAGGAAAAGTCACTTTTTTCCTTTAGTTTTAGTTGAGGATGTTTTTAACTCATTTCAATGGCTCTGATGAGTCGGCTCGCTTCATTTTTAAGGTCAACATCGGTAATATCTCCACTTTCCCGGACTTTCAGTGCTAACTGCAAGACCTGTGACACATCACGGGGTTTGAGATTTTCTGCCATGTCCAGATATGTTTGTCCTTCTTTATCTTCGATTACCACGTCTTTTTCGGCCATCATAGTCAAAAGGCCTTTGCAGACACCCATAATGCTGGTGTCTTCCACAGTTTCGCACTTTTTAAGGAGTTCCTCAGTTTTTTTATCCATGATATCACCACTTATAATATGTTTATAAATTTATATTAATATTATCTGTATAGCTGCAGGGCATTATTTACAGAAGGGATTGAAATAATTTTAATACTCATTGTCAACAAATATTAACCTACACTTAATGGGCTAAAATTATTGTAACTGTCTATTATGTGAGTTATGATGGTTATATTAATAGATAAATGTCACTGGTTTGTTAAATAGGATTTAATAAAACATTTGCAGAAATTTCCCAGTTTAGAATAAGATTCCGGGTGTATATCAAGAGGTGAAAAAACATGTCACTCCACTGTGATCGCATGGACGGGCTGGTTGTTAAATCAGCTGAAGAGGCTCTGGAAATGGAAAACATTAATTATGTGCTTCCATTTGTCAAAGAAAAATATGAAGATGAGTTGAAAGATGCCTTTGAGAGAACACTTGTGGTAAGGGAGCTATCTGGAGATGCTGCTGAACTAGCCGACTACTGGTTCTTTGAAACTGCGGTGAGGTTACATCTGAAAGGCAGAGGCATTTCTTACACCGGACTCAAACCTGCCCATATAAATGGGGAACCCATTATTGTCATGGCCAACCAGGCAGTCAAGTCCGAAAATTTGAATGATCTAATGAATTTCATTCTAAGTGCCATTCGAGAAGATGTTGAAGCCCGGTTTGATGATGTTCTGTCTAAAAACGATTTTGACGTCAATGATGTTGATGATGCACGGGACTATGCTGATGCAATCCTCAACTTTTTCGGTTATCTACAAACGTTAATTGAGTTTATGGAAGAAGGCTGAAACTATCGGAGCTGAATATTCGCTCATGGATTAATATGAGTTATTTAAAACAGAAATTTTGTGGTAAATTGAGGTGAATATAAATGTCTGATGAACTAAAATCAGTTGTTATAAATGTGGAAGATTTACTTGACTACCAGGAAGGTGCTGTTGTAAGTAGAGAAATAATCCGTAAGGAAACTGGCACAGTAACCATATTTGCCTTTGATAAGGAAGAAGGATTAAGCGAACACACAACTCCTTTTGATGCTATGGTTCAAGTAATTGATGGAAAGGCAGAAATAACCATTTCTGGTAAAAAGAATATCCTGGAAAGGGGGGACATGATTATCATGCCGGCTGATGAACCCCATGCTCTTCATGCCCTAGAAAGATATAAAATGATTCTAACCATGATCAGGTCCTGATCAAAATCACTTTTTTTTATATTTAATGTCTTATTTTTTCCATTTTTTTTAAATATTATAATATTTAATAGCTTTTTAAAGCAATCTAATTATCAATGTTTCTTCTTTTACGAAATCCAGTTTATCAATAAGTTGAATGGCTTTTTGCATGTTCTTTTCCAGGGAGTGATGTGTTACCATGAATATGGGAATAGCTTCTCCGTGGTCTGCTTTTTTCTGGCTCACAGATTCAATACTTATATTATGATCACTTAAAATGCCTGATATGGAGTGAAGAACTCCTGTTTTGTCTAATGCAGTTATTCGCATGTAATATTTGGATTCCACATTGGACATTTCTTTAATCTTTTTCACCCTTCCCTGGGAAGGTCCATAGTCTACTGGTCTTTCCATGTCCTGAATTATGTCTATACAGTCCGCCACCACGGCACTGGCAGTGGGCATCATGCCTGCACCCTGGCCATACATAAGCACTGGACCGACAATGTCACCAACCATGTAAACTGCATTAAAAACATCATTAACTGATGCTAATAAATGATTCTGCGGTACAAGTGTTGGATGTACCCTTATTTCGAGTTCACATTCATCATCAACTTGGGCTATTGCTAAGAGTTTAACCACAGAGTTTAATTCTTCTCTGGCAAATTTTATGTCATCAGGGGTGATCTTGGTTATGCCTTCCACATGAAACTTGTCTTGTTCCACATAAATTCCGAAGCTCAGCATGCCCAGTATGATAAGTTTCTGGGCAGTATCATGTCCTTCAATATCAAAGGTAGGGTCCTGTTCTGCGTAACCCATTAGCTGGGCCTCTTTCAGGACCACATCAAAGTCAAGTTCAGCATCAGCCATTTTAGTCAATATGTAATTGGCTGTTCCATTGATAATCCCGTAAACCTTTTCTATATTGTTGGCAGCCAAACCATCATTTAAGGGTGCAAGTAAAGGGATTCCTCCCCCAACACTGGCCTCGAAACACACCCTAACTTGGTTTTTAGTTGCACAGTTTATAATTTCCTGCCAGTGTTTCGCCAGCAGGGCTTTGTTAGCTGTTACCACGTGTTTACCGTTTTCCATGGCCTTTAGAATGAAACTTAATGCTGGTTGATAACCGCCAACTAATTCTATGACGATGTCAATTTCATCATCTTCCAGGATATCCTCGACATTGGTGGATAAAATCTCTTGATTTACTTCCACGCCACGGTCAGTGGTTATATCCAGATCCACAATTCGTTTTAGTCTGACGTTTTTATGGACTTTTTCTTCAATAAGATTAATATTCTGGTTTAAAGTGGCCACAACTCCACTTCCAATGGTTCCAAAACCTATAAGTCCTATGTTAATAGTATTCATGGATATTCCTTCCCAATTCCTTTCAAGTTTGTGCCATTTTTTATTACGGTAACAATTCTTTTTCTATACATTTAAATATTTCAATTTAATGTATTCGCCCAGAGATTCTCTGGTAGTACCCACAATCAAACGGTAATATGTTGTTCTGCCCATAACCTTCTCAAGTTTTCCTCGGGCAGTTATAATCTCCCCATCTCTGGCTTGGCCAGAATAAGTGTGCGTGTATGAAGCAACTTCATTTATAGGTACTTTGGGGCCTTCTAATATATTCACATCTTCCACTTGGTAGACGGCGGGGTTGTCAAAGGCAGCTAATGCATCACTCACAGTAGCCTCTATTTTTACAGTCCCACAGGGTTCGTAAGTGTCCTCACCAAATGTTCCCTGAATTTCATCCCATTCTTTGGTGGCCAAAATGTCAAACAGAGTGCCATCAACCACTCCTCTGTTATTTTTGCGTTCTTCATACCACCTGAATTCATCATAACTCAATGTAGAGTCTTTAATACGTTTTTCATAAAGTTTAGCCCAGTAATCATCTGCTATTCGTTTTAAATCACTGTTAACATCATTTTTCATATATTCAAATGTTTCCATTGCTTTTTTATGATTTTTAAGGCCGTAAACTACAAAATCAATGTCAGAAACTTGGGGGTCATACAGGCCGGGCAGTACAGATCCAGAGATCCCTAAATGTTTTTGGTCAATTCCAGCCTCTTCTTGGAAAACATTAGCGACTTTAATAACCTTTAAGAGAAGTTCATCAGGAGAAGGATGATTCATGATTTCTTTTAGACGTTCTACAGGGCTTAATATTTCTTTCACTTTCCCTGCGGGGACACCCATCATTTCAACCCCCGTAACTTCACAGTCAAATAGATATTCTGGAAAACTATCATTTAAAAAGTCGTAGGCCTGTTTTGAATCCACTTTACTATATCTGGAACCATTAAGGGATCTATCTCCATCAGGATCAGGAATGTAGCGTAAAAATGAAAGTATCCTGTCCTTGGGATGGAGGTAGGTGGTGGTAGCAAAGAAAAGATCATCTTGGGTGTGGATAAAATCTCGGACTCTGGCTCGCATGCATTAATTTAATGGAGGGCAACATTATTAAATATGATAGTTAAAAGACTAATACCTGGCCAGGACCTTAAAAAGTCTTTGGAAGATATCAGGGATAGAAAAAATATAAAATCAGGTATAATCATCTGTATGGTGGGCAGTCTTGATAAAATAGTTCTCCGAATGGCTGACGGCAATAAAAATGTCATATCCGGACCACTGGAGATTGTTTCTGCCACCGGGACCATAGCTATTAACGGAGTTCACATTCACCTGGCAGTTGCTGATGATAGTGGTAACGTTACTGGAGGTCATCTGATGGAAGGTAGTCCAGTAAATACTACAGTTGAATTATGTATCTTAGACTCAGATATGATTTTCAAACGAGAATTCGACCCTGAAACTGATTATAATGAACTCGTGATTCTACAAGAGTAAGAATATGATCCAACTAGATTTTCAAGTAAATGACTTAAGGTGATTCATTGTGAAATTGATAAAACTTGAACCCGGCCTTAAATATGATGGTAGCCAGATAAAACCAATGTGGGCATTTCAGAAGTTTGGAGTGAAAGGTTCCAGTATTGTAAGCTGGATAGGGCCAATGAATATCAGGCCCGATGAGTTGATTGATTATGAGGATGTGGGTTTGGAAATTAAATCAGATGAAATGGTCCATTTTATAATTGAACACTTTGATGTCCAACCTGCCGATATGAGGTTGTGTTATCACAGGCAAAGAATTTTAGTTATGATTGTCCTGGATTTACTTCAAAAAATGGGTATCAAAACCCATAGAAAAGGGGATGATCTATACTGTGATGATGGGAAGCTCACAGTCTCCATAGCCACCTGTTCAGCCAGTAGCATGAAGATCCACTTTGCCATGAACCTCACCACCACAGGAACACCTAAAGATGTAGAAACAGCGGGATTGCTGGAATGTTCAAGAGAACTTGACATGAATGGGATTTCTAAACTCCCTGACAAAATATCAGAAACCTATATTGATGAGATACAGGACATAGAAGAAGATATTGCCAAAACCAGAGTATTTTAGTCAGATCATATGATCTTATTCAATTAAATTTATAAAATTATAATTAATTTGAGTCTAAAAGAAGGTCAATTAAATGAAAATAATTATCAATGGAATACACGCGAATTTACGTTTCGCATCTGCCCACATGATCCCATGCCACGAGTTCTGCGGTGGAATACACGGACACTCCTACCACGTGGATGTAACAGTAGAGGGGGAACGTGGTGGAGAATTTGGATTTGTGGTGGACTTTAAAACTGTCAAGGGAATTGTAAGAAAAATATGCAAAAAACTGGACCATAAACTGCTTATACCAGAAAAAAGCAAAGAAATAGAATTTAAAAATATGGATAAGTTCGTAGAGTTTTCTATTAGGGATAAGGAATATAAAATCCCCAGAGAAGATTGCTGCCTCCTTCCATTGACTTCTACTTCTGCTGAAGCAATGTCACAGTACTTTGCAGAAAAGCTTCTCCAGGCCTTGGCACTGGAAGAAGCGGATATCAAAACATTGGAGATCTGTGTGAATGAAGGCATAGGTCAAGGGGCCTGTTTCACAAAAACTGCAGAATAATGGGGGAATTAATATTAAAACCCGTATTTCTGAAATTTTTTCCAGTATTCAAGGTGAAGGGAAACTTATTGGTGCAAGACAAGTCTTTGTAAGGTTTTCTGGATGTAACCTAAACTGTAACTACTGTGACACGCCCTTAAGCCGTAATTTTGAATATGGCAAGGAATACGACACAAATACTTTATATAAAAAAGTTGAAGAACTTATAACACCAGATTTTCATTCAATTTCTTTTACAGGGGGCGAACCATTATTACATGCTGATTTTATTAAGAATTTCTTAGAAAACTACAATTTACCTGCACTCTTAGAGACAAATGGTTCTTTACCAAATGAAATCGCTAAATTAACAGAATTAGTAGGCTATGTTTCATTAGATATAAAATTACCTGAACATGAGGCAGTTTCAGACTGGGAAGATCTCATGAATAAGGAGCTTGAATCCATAAAGATATTAATAGAAGAGGGGATAAATACTTACTGTAAGTTGGTAGTACAACCCTCAACACAGGCTGTCACTGTGAGCTCGATAGCAGCCAGATTAAAGGATGAAATCCCTGATACATCCAGATTACCCCTGGTTGTTCAGCCATCCAGTCCTCTGGATTTATGGGCTGGTAAAACTCAGAAGTTACTGGAAATTTCCGAGAAAGCAGGAGAACATTTAAACGTTTTAACTATACCCCAGGTTCATAAGCTTCTTAAACTGAAATAGGAGGTATGTAGATGGAAATGGACACACAAATGACTGTACACGACGCAATGACTTCAAGTGTAATAACTGTAGATCCGGATACAAGTATAGCCCAAGCTGCGGCTATAATGAGTCAAAAGGGTATTGGAAGTCTCATAATTAAGAGCAACTCAGAACCAGAAGGACTGGTTACTGAAAGCGATATTATAAGCAAGGTTGTTTCTAGGGATATTCAGGCCAGTAAAATGACAGTTGAGCAGGTCATGACAAAAAACCTTATTAAAATTGACCCTGGCCGCGACCTCAACGAAGCTGCAAGAATCATGGCAAAAAACAAGATCAGAAGGCTGCCCGTAGTGAATAATGGAGTTCTTGTTGGTATATTAACCTCCACTGATGTCATGACAGTTTCACCAGAATTAACCGAGATTCTGGTGGAAAACGCCAGGATGGAAAACCAGATTGATTATTCTTCTGATGAAAAATCCGTACCTGGAACCTGTGAAGTTTGTGGAAATTATATTGAATATCTTGATGAAGTGGATGGGAAGTACGTGTGTGAGGAGTGTAAAGACGAATTAGAAGGTGAATAAACTTGAACCCGGTGGGACAAATAATGACCCCGGATCCTGTCACCGTATCCGTGGATACCCATGCCACTAAA
This sequence comes from Methanobacterium sp., assembly GCA_020855015.1. GTDB lineage: Archaea > Methanobacteriota > Methanobacteria > Methanobacteriales > Methanobacteriaceae > Methanobacterium. Next base: position 5,689 of record JAHKLP010000103.1, on the reverse strand, counting down.
GTAAGATCTGTTTTCCGGGAAGATGGATTCAGAACAATCCCTGTCGTATCTGGGAACCGTCTGGAAGGGATTATTACTCGTGGAGATATGTTGAATATATCCTCAACTAAATCCAACATAGATGCCAGGGGTATAATGGAACCTCCCTTAGTAATTGCCACTCCTGATATGGATGTAACCTCCCTTATTGGCGAGATCTTAAAAGCTGGCACGGTATATGCCCCAGTAGTGGAGTCCAATGATGACATGCATCTGGTGGGAATAGTAACAGTAGCTGACATTTTAAGGAAATTACTCTACAACGGATCACTACCAGAGAACGAAGCCCTGGAAGGTATAATGACTTCTTCTATTGTCACATGCAATCATGATGATCTAATCCATCATGTCTGGAATCGCATGGATGATAAAGGGGTTTCTGGTCTTCCGGTGATTAAAAAAGATAAAATTATCGGTATTATAACCCGAATGGACATTATCAAATCGGGTCATGTTCGAATCAGTCGCGAATCCCAATCCCATGAGGCCAGAGGGGCAGTTATGGTTGAGAAGATCATGAGAACCCCTCCTGTAGTGGCTGTAACCAGCACAACCATCCATGAGGCCGCTGAAATATTATTGGAATATGATATTGGACGTCTACCGATTGTGAAAAATCCAATATATGTTAAAAAAGAACCCCGAAGAGCTAAAGAAGCCGATCTAGTTGGTATAGTTTCAAGGGAAGATATTTTATGGTCGTACCTCAACTGATGTTCCCATTATCATTTAAGTCCAAAATGGGTGCTAAACTGTTTTTAGAGTATCTAAAAAGTCATTATCATGAATATTATTTTCATAAAATAATCAATTCAACGTTATTTCTTTATAGAGGTGTATAGATGAGAAAAAAAGAAACCATAAACTTGGTGAAGTCAATGGACCGCGGTTCATTGGAATTTGAGACCCACGCCTCCCAGCATGAGGGAGACGTGATGAGCATAGCAACTAAAAAGGTGGTAACCGCACCTCAAACAGCCACCATAAAGGAAGCGGCTGAAAAAATGGTAAAAAACAAGTTCAGAAGACTTCCCATAACTGATCCTGGCAGTGAAAAGCTCCTGGGAATTGTTACCTCCATGGATATCCTGGACTTTTTGGGAGGTGGGGACAAATATAAGATTCTGGAAAAAAAACACCAAGATAACTTCCCCGCAGCCATAAACGAACCTGTAAAAATGATAATGACTCGTGACGTGGAAACCATCAACACCAAAGACTCCATAACCACTGCAGTGACTAAAATGACAACTAAAGGAGTCGGAGCCCTCCCAATTGTAGATTCACAACATAAAATAGCAGGGATAGTCTCCGAAAGAGATTTTGTACTCCTAATGGCAGGAGTACTTAATGATGAGGTGGTTGAGGATCATATGCAAAAAAATGTGATTACCACCACCCCCGGAACACGTATTGAAGGAGCATCCAAGATCATGGTAAGAAACAAGCTTCGCAGAATCCCGGTTGTAGGTGAGGAGCGAAAAACACCCCACCCTGAGAAAGAAAAAATTGTGGGAATCGTCACTGCAACCGATATACTGGAATTCCTGGGAAAAAACAGCGCCTTTGAACACATGATAACCAACAGTGCTGAAGAAATTCTCAACACAACCATTACTGAAATCATGGAATCAAAAGTGATCACAACCAATGTCATGAGTCACCTGGGAGATGTCTGCGATCTAATGGAAAACAAAGGAATCGGGGGACTTCCAGTAGTACAAAACAGCGATTTACAGGGAATTATAACCGAAAGTGATATATTAAAAGCCGTAATTTCCTAATTATGGCTTATTACAAATTTTTTAGGGGCGAGTAGCATGATGAAAATCGAGGATGTAATGAACGAGGAAGTAATATTAGTCGAAGAAAACGAACAAGTAAGTCACGCCCGAAACCTCATGCTCAAACACGGCTACAGCCGTATTTTAGTAGTTGACCAAGAAGGCAAACCAGTGGGCATCCTAACTGAAAAAGATCTAATAAGGAAAATGAGGGCTAATGGACCACAATGGAAAAGGCGAACTATTGATAAAATATCCATCCGCAGGGTAATGACATCCCACCCAGTAACCATTACTCCTTTCCGTGAACTCCGGGAAGCTGTTGAGCTCATGATTAAAAACAACATCAGCTCCCTGCCAGTGGCAGATGATGATGAAGTAGTGGGGATAATAACCAAAACCGACCTCATGGATTTTTACAGTCAAAAATTCGCAAATAAATGGAAAGTATCCCAACTCATGACCAGTGAAGTAGTGACTGTAAATGAAAACCACAGCATCGGTCATGTTATAAGCATAATGGAAGACCAAAAAATTGGTAAACTAGTAGTAATGAGGGATAACGAGCCTGTGGGAATAATAACCTCTGGTAATATATCATTTGCCAATGTAGAAGACCCTGAAACTGGAGTTAGCATAGAAAAAATCGCATTCCTGCGCAAAGTAGAAGGTCAAGAGAAAAGAAATGTCAGGGAAGTGTCAATGGTTACTGCAGGGGACATCATGACCAATGACCTTATAAAAATAGGTCCGGAAGAAGACGCAGCTAATGCTGCTAATATTATGATAAAGAATGATGTCAGTGGGATTCCAGTTGTGAGTGATGACGAACTCGTGGGTATAATAACTAAAACCGATATTATCCGAGGAATACAATAATATAGGGGATATAAAAAATGCATGTCAAAGATATAATGGCGAAAGATGTTGTAGTGGTTGACAAAGACCAGAACATTCATGACGCATTCAAATTAATGAAAAAACATAAAATATCCCGACTACCTGTTATAAACACCAACCAAAACCATCAAAAAGAACTCGTGGGTATAATAACTGAAAAAGATATCGCATTAAGACTGGGATCATCAAAATACGGTAATCTGCCACCATCACATTTCCATGTGTCAACTGTTATGACTCCCCAACCAGTAACTGCCGATCCCACTCAGGCACTGTCAACAGCCGCTGAAACTATGCTGGAAAATGGTATTGGTGGACTAATTGTAGTTGAATCTGGAGACATCGTAGGGATGATCACCAAAAGTGACTTTCTGGAAACCTGTCAGGGAAAGCCATACAACGAAATCACTGCGAAAGAAAGGATGAACACAGATTTAACAACCATTGAACCGCAGGATCGGCTAGTGCACGCTAGAAGGATCATAATCGATAAAAAAATTGGCAGAATACCGGTAATTGAAAATGGACAACTCCAGGGAATGATAACAGCCAAGGACATAGCCCTGGCCATGATGTCCTTCCGTAAAGTAGTTCCAGATAAATACAAACCTGCCCGGATACGTAACTTGCTGGTGGAGGATGTTATGGTTCAAAACGTCAAAACCATATCTGAAGAAACCCCAATATCAGAAGCAGCAATGATTATGTTGGATAATAACTTCAGTGGAATTCCAGTGGCCAATGACCAGGGTATGACAGGGATAATCACCAAAACCGACTTTTTGAAACTAATCGTAGAACTGGAAAAAGTCTGAAAACTGCAGCAATCATGGGGATTCATCCCCAAATTTTTACTTTTTTTAAAATAAATAAGAAAACTAAGACTTATTATGCGAGAAAAAAACATCCCACCTCTACTAGCCCAGGAAGAGGTATCCAAAATCCTGAACATATCTTCACAGAAATTAGAAGAAGCATACTGGAAGGGAATTATAAAGAATTACCAGAAACATAATCTGGAGGCTATCCAGTTTCGAAAAGGTTTAGGATCAATGGAATCCGGAACAATGGTAGTTAATGGGGAGACTATTCAAGTTATTAGGGGTTTCCCAAAGATTAGAAGGACATTAATGCTCAAACCGACGCTGAAGAAACATTTTCTTAAAGAAGTGGCCGTTGAGGAGAAGATGAATGGATACAACGTCCGTATAACTCAAATAGATAATGATATCATCGCCTTTACCAGGGGAGGTTATATTTGTCCTTACACCACCCGTAAAGCAAAAGAAATTTTAGATTTAGATGATTTTTTCCAGGAAAATCCGGAAATGGTGATATGTGGTGAGATGGTAGGCACATTAAATCCATACGTATCCCATTATTATCGTGAAGTGGGAAAACTAGGTTTTAGAATCTTTGATTTAAGGGAAAAACAGACTAACACACCATTACCAATGAAGGAAAAGAGAGATTTACTTGAAGAGCATGATCTGGAACCGGTGCGTCTTCTGGGAATATTCCCAGTTGACGAAGCTCCCGAAAAGATTATAGAAATTGTAAAAGATTTAGGAGCTAACAATAGGGAGGGAGTGGTGATGAAAGATCCAATGATGCAATTGGAGCCTTTAAAATACACCTCATCCCAGGCACAGGCATCAGAACTGGAATATGCTCTGAGTTATCCCTTTGACTTGGCTCAGGCATTTCTTTTCAGCAGGATCATTCGAGAAGGATTCCAGGCCTATGAAATGGCTGAATCTACAGATGAACTCTCCAAAAGAGCTCTCAGGATGGGTGAATCAATACTTTATCCCATGCTGGAAACCATTAGGGGAGTTGAAAATGGTGAATTAGCCGCCGAAGATCTGGTAATAGAAGTAAAAAATCAAAATGAGGCTGAAGAATTCATCCGTCATCTCCGGGATTTGAAGGTGATGGCTACTTTAGTCGAGATCAAAGATGGCAAAGCGGTTATTAGAAGAATACACCAATCCACCAATGACAAGGTGAAAAATTATCTTCACGGTGGATTATATTAACCACCTAATTAATATTACTCTTATATCTGTCAACATGATAACTGTTTATGTGAATGTATATGAAAATCGGGTTTTTTGGTCCAGCAGGGACCTTCACTGAGGAAGCGGCATCTATCCTGGGTGGGGAACTGGTGCCCTATGACACTATACCTGAGGTATTTCAGGCAGTCCATGTAAGGGAAGTTGATATTGGTGTTGTTCCCATTGAAAATTCAATTGAAGGTTCAGTGGGTGTGACATTGGACCTTCTAGCCCATCAATATCTCCTTAAAATCAAAGGTGAAATAATAATCCCCATCAGCCTCAACCTATTAATAAATCCAGAAACGGATCTGGAGGATGTGGAAGTGGTTTACTCTCATTACCAGCCATTATCCCAGTGCCGCATGTTCCTGGAGAAGATGGGTGTTCGTACACAGGCTACAAGGAGCACTGCTGAAGCTTCAGACATGATAAAACACCATAAAAATGCGGCTGCTATTGGAAATCGCAGGGCAGCTACTTTATACGGGCTTAAAATCGCTGCAGAAGATATTCAGGATCATGCAAATAACATGACCCGTTTCGTGGTGATAGATCATGAGGACCATGCTCCAACTGGTAGTGATAAAACATCTGTGGTTTTATGCTTATCTGAAGACCGGCCAGGTGGTCTTTATGATATATTGGGAGAATTTGCTGGTGAAAAAATAAATTTAACCAAGATAGAATCTAGACCATCCAAGGAGAAACTGGGAAGTTATATCTTCTTTGTGGATTTAGAGGGCCATCGCAATGATTTAAAAATCATGAATGTTATAAATAGGATAAGATCAAAGGTAGGATACATAAAGATTTTAGGATCATATCCTCAAGAAGGAGATGCTTAAAATAGTTTCAGATAGAAAAAAGCTCGAATTAAAATTTGAAGAGCTTGAAAGAGATTAT
>JAHKLP010000015.1 GCA_020855015.1 Methanobacterium sp. | reverse complement strand
TGCGTTTCTTGCTGGGTTTCCGGCTGTGGGTGTGGGTGCTGTGCTGTCAGTGGTGAAGGAACGGCTGTAATATGCTGTAGGGTTTAAATCAGAGTCAACTAAACATCCAGTATGAAGGATTAAGGTATACTTAGTTGCTCGAACAAGTGGGTTTACAGGAGTTATTGTAAGGACATTACCATCAATTGATATGGTTATGGGTATTATTGCCCCTGCACTGTTTTTAAGTTCAATGTTCATATTTCCTTCAAAAATTGGTTCTGTGAATGTGGTTGTAATAATCGTATCCACTGGCACGTTCACCGCATTTCTGGCAGGACTGCCTGCTGCCGGTGTGGGTACGAATAATTTTTTAGGTGCGAAATTTGATACAATCAGTCCGTATCGGAACATGGCAAAACCTTGTGAACCATTGGCCAGAGCTATCTTCGCATCACCTTCCATCTCAGAAAGGGGAAGTGGAGTGGGGTTACTGTCACTTCGGTAAGTTTGTAAACCAGATACTATTACTGTGCTGGAGTGTTCCACAATCCATTTGGTGGTGCTACCAATCCATGCAGTGTTCTGATTGTAACTACCCTTGTAGATCATGGGTGTCATAAAATCAAGGTAGGGGGATAGTGCAGCATAGTTCTGCCCATAATAATCATCGTTCAAATCACGTTCTGGCATCACTGCAGCTGAAAGTAAAATGCTCGGATTTTCAGCATTAACCAGATTGTTCACTGATGAAACAAAGTTTGTTATTGTGTTTGTACTGAAGGTTACACCATATTTGTAAGCTGTTCCGCCGTATCTAACATAATCTAGATGAATACCATCCACTTCAGGACAAGTATTAATTATATTATAAATAAAGACCCTAACACTTTGCTGGCGGGTGGTGTCATGAGCCACTATCCAATTACCATATATATCAACAAAACAGGAAATCCAGGCATGAACACGGATGCCAGAGCCACTGAATTTGTTAATGAACTGGTTCAGCTTACTTATTCCATCGGTGGTCTGTTTGGTGTAAACAAAAATATCAGTATAACCTGCATTCTTAAGGGCAGCTGGATCTATTGAATCATAAGATGTGGACCAAACCCATAAAGCAGCTACATCTCCCAATCCTGAACTTTCTGGTGCGCTTGATACTGGATAAGTATTGGTAACAAGTGTATTGTTTTCTGTCACATTAGTTTCATTCTCAGAAGTAATATTTGATTGATTTAAATCCTCGGTTATATTATCAGTCAAGTTATCTGTTGCAAACACTGCGTTTGCACTAAAAATCATTGCCATGGTAAATAGCAATGAAATCAATAATATTGAATTTTTATTAATTTTAACGCCTCCAAAAACAACACATGAATTTTCTTATGTCATATGCTGATATTATTTATATATGAACACACCGTGCATATAATTTTTAACGAATTTTATTAATATTTTAAAAACAGTTTAAATATTAGCATTTCTTCTATATTATTATAATGACTGTTCTATTATTTCTACCATTAGAACTTCACCATATATATTATATGGATCAAAAACAGAAATTTAAGAATGTCAGTTAAGAATATTTCACTTTTTATTCCATCTTCATTTTTGAAAGAAACAAAAGATTTAAAACTAAAGACCTACAAAGTAGGGTTGATTGGCAGATCAGCCGCCCTGTTTCGGGTGACAAAAATTGTTGTTTACAGCGATACGGAGGACCCCGAAGACCGCAAAAGGGTAAAGTTTATTAGTGATATCCTCACTTATATGAATACCCCACAATACCTTAGGAAAAAGGTATTTCCTATAACCAGGGAGTTGCGGAACGTTGGAATACTACCACCGCTGCGAACTCCTCATCACCCAACTGGAGAACTCCGTGCAGGTGATTTTAGACAGGGACTTACATTGAAAAGGACCAAGAAAGGCACCATTGTTGATATAGGTGCCGACCGAGAAGCGTTGTGTAAGGAAAAGCTCAGCGTAAACCGGGTTTTAAGCTTTAAGGTAGATAAGTTAGCAAAAGAAATAATAGTCACCCCTGATGAACCAGAGTTCTACTGGGGCTATGAAGTACTTTCTACTTATAAACGTTTAGAGGAAAGCATAGATTTGTTAAAACCACAACCAGACATGGTTGTGGGAACATCACGCTATGCTCAACCCATCACTTCTGTTTTAAACGAAGTAAGAGAGGGGTTAAGGGGCTCCAAACACTTAGCTATTTTGTTTGGCGGTCCGTATTCGGGCTTACATGAATTAATGGGCAATCCAGGGGATTTATTGGACCTGGAGGTAAACACCATCCCTAACCAGGGAACTAAGACTGTAAGGACTGAAGAGGCAGTTTTAGCTACTTTATCAGTATTTAATATGCTAATGGATTAGTTATACGTTAATGCTATAACCGGGACCATTGTGGCTGACTTAGCAAGGGCCAAGTAAGCTAATTAAATTTTGATATGGATAATGCATTCTTTATGCATTATAAGCTAGTGATAATAAGCATTGATAACAATTATCAATTTGCAATGCGCATTAGGGCTAATTAGAGTGCCCTCAAAGTAATTTACGTTCACAATTTGGAAAAGTGGAAAATCTATAATTAGGAGGAAATATTAGATGGCTAGACATCATCAACCTAGAAAAGGATCAGTTGCATTTAGTCCTAGAAAAAGAGCAGCCAGGGAATCACCCCACATAACATCCTGGCCCGAAAGCGAAGAGCCGGGTCTCTTGGGATTCCCAGGTTACAAGGTGGGCATGACCCATGTAAAAATGCTGGATAACACTAAAAATTCACCCACAGAAGGGATGGAAATATCAACTCCAGTAACTGTGGTAGAAACCCCACCAGTAATTGTTTTTGGCATCAGAGCCTACCAGAAAACATCCAGAGGAATCAAAGCCATGACCGACGTCCTGGCAGCAGAACTTGACGAAGATCTAAAAAGAAAAATCAGTCTACCTAATGAATACGACACCGAAGCTCAACTTGCCGAGCTAACCGAAAACCTGGATAAGGCTGTACAAATCAGAGCATTAGTACACACCAAACCAAGAATGGCCAGTGTTCCCAAGAAAAAACCAGAAATAATGGAATTTGGAGTCGGTGGTTCCAGTGTGAAAGATAAACTGGAATACGCTGTCAGTGTCCTTGGAAAAGAAATAAACCCCGCTGATGTTTTTGCTGATGGTGAACACACTGATGCAGTGGCAGTCACCAAAGGTAAAGGATTCCAGGGAGTTATCAAACGATGGGGTGTGCGTATACAATACGGAAAAGCCGCCAGAAGTAGTAAAGGACGGCATGTGGGTTCAATAGGGCCATGGAGTCCTGAACGTGTCATGTGGACTGTTCCCATGGCAGGACAGATGGGATACCACCAGCGAACCGAATACAATAAGAAAATCCTCAAAATAGGGGAAGCCGAACAGGCTGATGAAATAAACCCTGATGGTGGATTTGTAAAGTACGGTGTGGTGAAAAATAACTATTTACTTCTTAAAGGATCATTACCCGGACCATCAAAAAGACTGGTCATATTGAGAAAAGCAATTAGACCACACGGAAAACACGATGATGCTCCGCAAATATCATATATCAATACGGCATCCAAGCAGGGAGCCTAGTTAGGATTAAAGAGTGATGGGAATGAAGAAGATCAATGTTTACTCATTAAAAGGTAAAGTAACTGGCGAAATGGAGCTTCCAGAAATATTCAGTGAAGAATACCGGCCGGACCTCATAAAAAGAGCCGTGCTATCTGGACAAAGTGCCCGTATCCAGCCCTGGGGAACAGACCCTATGGCAGGTAAGCGAACCACTGCTGAATCATTTGGTGCAGGCCGAGGAGCAGCAATGGTGCCCCGTGTGAAGGGTTCAAGACACCCTGCAGCGTCCAAGGCAGCATTCGTGCCCCATGTAGCAGGCGGAAGAAGAGCACACCCTCCAAGAACTGCCCGAATTATCCACGAAAAGATCAACAAAAAAGAAAGGAAATTGGCCATACGCTCAGCACTGGCTGCTACCATCAACCAGGAACTGGTCCAGTCCAGGGGACACCAGATTGAAAACATCCCCCAGATACCATTTGTAGTGGACGATGAACTGTGCAGTGTCAAGAAAACCAAAGAAACCAGGGAGATTTTCAAAAGCCTGGGAATAATGGATGACGTGGTCCGAGCCAAAAACGGCCGTAAAATACGTGCAGGTAGAGGAAAAACCAGGGGAAGAAAATATAAAACACCCAAAGGACCTTTACTGGTAGTGGGAGAAGACAAAGGAATCAGTCTGGGAGCCAGAAACCATCCTGGAGTGGATGTGGTGGTTGTAGACAACATCAATGCCGAGCTCCTGGCACCAGGAACCCACCCCGGCCGACTTACTGTTTACACTAAATCAGCCATAGAAAAACTGGGAGATTTATTCCAGAACAGGTAGGTGTCATGAATGGATCCTTACAATATATTGATAAAACCACAGTTAACTGAAAAAAGCATGAATGCTATTGACTACAAAAACGAGTTAACCTTCGTGGTCCGAAGAACAGCAAGGAAGCCAGAGATTAAACAGGCCTTCCAGGAACTATTCGAAGTGAAAGTAGTGCGGGTAAACACCCAAATAAACTCCCGCGGTGAAAAACTAGCCTACCTTAAACTGGCAGAAGATGATAGCGCCGAAGACATAGCAGTCAAAATGGGCGTATTCTAGAGTGTAGGGAGGATTAATAATGGGAAAACGTTTAATAATTCAGAGGAGGGGAAGAGGAACCCCCACCTACCGAAGTGCATCGCACCGATTCAAAGGAAAAATACAGTACCGTTCATATGATGATCTCGAAAAAAATGGCAGTCTCAAGGGAAAAGTAGTGGACATTCTCCACGACCCAGGTAGGACTGCACCGGTAGCCAAAGTCAAGTTCGAAAATGGAGAACAGAAACTAATACTGGCCCCGGAAAGCATAGCCATCAATGATGAAATTGCATGTGGAATATCCGCACCAATAAAGCCAGGAAATTCATTACCACTGGGAGAAATTCCGGAAGGAACACCAGTATATAACCTGGAGAACAACCCTGGAGACGGAGGAAAATTCGTCCGATCCTCAGGTACTTACGCTTCTCTTATCACCCATGATGTGGGTAAAGCCATTGTAGAACTCCCCTCAGGGGAATTAAAGGCTTTCAACCCCCAGAGCAGAGCCACAATCGGAGTGGTTGCCGGGGGCGGTAGGAAAGAAAAACCATTCCTCAAAGCAGGAAACCGACATTACGCAGCAAAAGCTAAGGGTAAAAAGAGCATGGGAGTGCGTGGAGTTGCAATGAACGCAGTAGACCACCCACACGGTGGTGGAAACAGACAGCACCCCGGAAGACCTACCACAGTCTCCAGACACGCCCCACCAGGAAGAAAAGTGGGTTCCATTGCTGCTAAGAGAACCGGAAAAAGGAGATAAACATTAATTACCCTATTATCTCACAAAATAAGATTACGAGAATAAAATATTAGGATAAAATAAAGGAAATTCAAGGAGGAGGCTAATTGGCGAGGAAAGAATTCAAGTATCGCGGTTACACCCTGGAAGAACTGCAGCAAATGCCCCTGGATAACGTTATTCAGTTATTCCCATCAAGGCAGCGCAGATCCCTTAGGAAGGGATTCCTACCCAGGCAAAAAAAAGTACTAGAGAAGATACGAAAACTGAAAAAAGAAGGAGACAAGGGTGGAAAACCCCAAATTATCAGGACTCACTGTAGAGACATGATAGTCCTACCAGAAATGGTGGGTATGACCTTCGGAATCTACAATGGTAAAACATTTGTGGATGTCAAGATACAACCAGAAATGATTGGCTGTTACTTCGGAGAATTCGCTGTCACCAGACAAAAGGTACAGCACGGAGACCCTGGTATGGGTGCAACCCGTTCTTCCATGTTTGTGCCTCTGAAATAAGGAGAATTAACCATGGCAAAATTGAACTATGCTTACGAAGGAACGGGAAAAGTGGCCAAAGCCGCTGGCAGATCCCTCAAAATCTCTCCAAAACACTCTGTGGAAATTTGCAGAGAAATCAGGGGAATGTATCTGGATGAAGCCAAGGAATACTTGGAAGACGTAATCCAGATGAAAAGGCCAGTGCCATTCAAAAGACATAACAAGAAAGTAGGCCACCGTAAGGGACTGAAAGGATGGCCCACCGGGCGTTACCCCAAAAAGGCAGCCAGCCAAATATTGGATGTTATAGAAAATGCCGAGGCCAATGCTGAATACCAGGGAATGGACACTGAAGATCTTAAAATAATCCACATTTCAAGCCACCGAGGCTTCATAATCAGAGGATACATCCCAAGAGCATTTGGAAGGGCAACACCCTTCAACACACCAACCACACACATTCAGGTAGTTCTAGGGGAGGCAGAGAGCGCATGATTGAAAAGGACTTTGTAACCGAGGGACTAAAGAGAACCAGAATCGACGAATACCTGGAAAAAGAACTGGATAGAGCAGGCTACGGTGGAATGGAAATACAGGTCACACCCCTGGGAACCATGGTAGTGGTCTATGCTGAACGACCAGGAATGGTTATTGGACGCGGTGGTAAAACTGTAAGAGCCATCACCAGCAACCTGAAAAACAATTACGAACTGGAAAACCCACAAGTGGAAGTTAAAGAAGTTGATGTTCCAGAATTAAACCCTAAAATCATGGCTCACAAAATATCAGCCATGCTACAGAGGGGAATGCACTTCCGTAGAGTGGCATACTCAACTCTCAGGAGAATCATGGGAGCAGGAGCCCAGGGAGTGGAAGTAACCATCTCTGGAAAAATCAGAGGATCCAGATCGGCATGTGCTAAATTCACTGACGGATACATCAAAAGATGTGGAGAACCATTTACCAAGTACGTTAAAGAAGGATTCGCCACAGTACAACTCAAACCTGGTGTTCTGGGAATTTACGTACGAATCATGCCGCCAAATGTAACTCTGCCTGATAAAGTTGATATTATCCAGCCAAAAGTGGAAGAACCAGTCACTGAAGTTACGGAAGCACCAGTTGAAGAAGTAACCGAAGAAACTGTTGAAATCCTGGAAGAAATCACCGAAGAAACTGCAGACGAAGCCGCTGAAGTACCAGCAGAAGAACCAGATAAAAAGGCTGATCTAAAAACTGAAGTTACCAAAACCAAAAAAGCTGCTGAAAAGAAGGCGGAAAAGGTAACTAAAGCTGCTCTAGAAAAAGCCGAAAAAGTAACCGAAAAGGTTGAAGAAGCTGAGAAAAAAGCTGCCGATGTGGTAGAAACTGCTGAAGAGAAGGCTGAGGAAGTTAAAGAGGCTGTTGAGGAGAAGGTTGAGGAAGTTAAAGAAAAAGCTACCAAGGCCAAATCTAAAACTACCAAGACTAAGAAGGCAGC
>JAHKLP010000124.1 GCA_020855015.1 Methanobacterium sp. | reverse complement strand
AGATATATCCATGAGGACCAGGTCCACTTTTTCTCTGTTTTTAGATTCTGAAACCATTTCTATAGGTTCTGAGAATCCTGCAACCTCATAGCCCTGTTCCCCTAATATTTTGACTAATATATCACTGTTGCGCTTATTCCTACTTAAAGAAAAAATTAAAGGTTTGGATGCGGTTGACATTTTACGTCCTCCTGATGATTGGCTTTAATCATCTTCATTATCATGGCCCTGGGGTGTGCCAGTTAAAATTCCATGTATGTCGGACAGCGGTTGGCAGACACGAATACCGTACTTGGTGATTCTAACTTCACGAAGGCCTTTTTCAAAGTCGCTTAAACGTTTTTTCAGGACTCCTATTGCCTTTCTAAGCTCTCCATCCTTTTCAAAGTAGCGGAGGAATACTATATTATCTGCCAGATAACTGATGCCGATTTCAGTTATTTTAAGACCTCCACTCACATCTTCCACTTCATTTACCAGAATAACGGTTACCCCGGAACGGGTCATGTACTTGGATAGGGAGTGGAGGTGACTAACTGGGTCTTCACCCCGCAGGGAAAGTTTATAACCAGAGGTACTGTCAATCATCACAATCTTGGACTGGTTATTATCCACTTCTTTACGCACCAGTTGTGCGAATTCCTCAGGAGAGTATCTTAAAGGTTCAACCTGAACCACAGACAGCATACCAGTATTTATCATGCTCCTGACCGGTATGTTAATGGATTCACAACGGTTTATGAGACTTTCTTCGCTTTCTTCAAAGGTGTAAACCACTGAACGTTCACCCCTTCCTGCTGCTTCCTTCATGAACTGTATACCAAGGGTGGTTTTACCCACTCCACTGGGACCGCTGATTATGGTGGCAGTTCCTCTTTCAATACCTCCGTGGAGGATTTCATCCAATTCAGGAACTCCAGAAGATATGGTTTCATGGGTGAATTCTTTTTCACGAACCATTGGCCGCAGTCTTGGATAAATCTTGACACCCTTAGGAGTGATACGCATAGAATGTTCGCCGAAGCGGAAACCTGAACCCCGGTACTTGGTTATGCCTATATTCCGACCTTCAGAAAAGAATTCCAGGTTTATTATTCCATCACACATAAATTGAAGATCATCATCTGGTTCCTGATCACTGAATTCTGAAGTGAATAGAACTGTTGCTCCCTTATCTGTTAAAAAACGCAGGAATGAAAGTGTCTGTTTTCTGAACTGGAATTCGTCAGTGGCCAGGTATCTGAACTGGGTGATGGGGTCCACAAATACCCTGGTTGGTTTGATTTCTTCAATTTTTTTGGTTATCTCGGTGGTTGTTGACTCTCTTTCCACTTCTGCTGGTGAAAAGATGTCATAGGCCTCCATGTTGGCGAAAAAATCTTCATCAGGACTCAAATCCAGGAATTCAATACCTTCAGTGTTGAAACCCATTCCCTTAGCATTTTCAATCACCTGGGCTGTGGGTTCGCCCATGTTGATGAAGAGTACTTTCTCCCCTTTTTTAACTCCTTCCGAAAGAAAGTGCATTCCAATACCTGTTTTTCCGGTTCCTGGAAGCCCTCTTAATAGGTAGGACCTTCGTGGTACAAATCCGCCCATTAAAATCTCATCGAATCCTTGTATCCCGCTGGATAATTTTTTACTATTTTTGGTCATAGATTCATCCCCTGTACTTTTTTATCAAAAAGCCCCAGTAATCAGAATAATTTTTTGGGAATTTTTATTGTAATCATATCGAGTTACTATTATTCTATAGAATTAATTGATAATTCACAATTAAATAAAAGTTAAAACCTTTTTGGTGAATTTCGTCACAAAAATCAAATTGAAGTAGCAAAACAACTGAGTTGACCCCACCAAAAAACCTCCTATGATGTTAAACTCAACAAAACGTTATCAAAAAAAAATCTAAATTGTTGACGGATATCAATATTGCCAATATAACTGAGTAAATTGTTTAATTGAATCCATCATTATGGATAGGAATGTGAAAATTAGAAAACAATGTTAAAAAAAATGGATATTTAAGGATATTTTATGATGACTTAAGCCCTGCAACTTTGCCTGCAAAGTTCTGCAGTACTTTTTTGGATAATCCTTCCACAAATTTCAGACTACCCGCACATTCATGACCTCCACCATCAATACCAGCTTCAGGTATCTCTTCCACCAGCTGCAATATTATAGTGTTAAGGTTGAATCCAAATATCTCGTTAACTGCATCGGTGGCTCGGATAACCCCAAAATCAGGGCCATAAGCCAATGTGATGATGGGTGTCTCCTCACCATGTTTCTGCACCATCTGATCATGTACAAAACCACAGGTCTTACCAGGTGCAGGGAAGGTGAATTTATGGGCGTATTTCTCCACATCAAGTACATTGAAGATGATTCCATTGGGAAAATTCTGTGTCTTGAGGTTGGGCATGGCTGCTGCCAATTGCCATTCCACTCTCCGCTGTGATTCTTTATATAATGCATCCACCAGTTTTGTGTGTTTTTCACGGTTACCCAATCCCAGAATGGTGTCCATAATACCACGACCATTCATGAACCGGAGATAAAATGCCTCAAAATCAATGGCAGTAGCTATTTTATCCAGATCATCAGCATCATATCCCTTTTCCTTGGCCAGATTAATGTACCACTCTGCCTCTGGTGATCTGGCGTGATCTCCCACTGCTGCGATTCCCGGAAGGTGTAGTAGTCTGTCCTTAACTTCAGGGTTGATCATCTGGGCCAGTTCCACTGCCAGTGCACCGGCAGTGACCTGACTATCCCCTCCCTCCAAGTAAGGATTCACATGAACATCCACGTAATCATCAACTGCCACCCTCCCATCAGTCACTTCTCCAGGATAGTGATGGTCCACCACCACCACTTCCAGGTCATATATTTTAACCTTTAAAAGGGCAAGTATGTCCTCCTCAGTGGAACCATTATCTAAAAGGACAATAAGGGGTAATTTCTGACCGTGTCGTTCCAGATCCTCCAGTGCAAAGCTCAGATCTTTAACCACATCTTCAATTTCATAGAATGGTGCCTTACTGGGTGAACGTCTGAAGTAATGCCATTCTGCATCATTGGCGGGGTTGATCTCCTGTAAGAGTGGTATAACGGCCTTTTCAACAGCTACACCAGCACAGATACCATCAGCATCAGCATGATGACGGACCAGAATACTACGGCCGTCCATTACAGCCCGTCTGATAGCCTTAGCGGCTGCGCGGAGTCTGGGCTGAAGCTTCTGGAGTATGGGTGCTTCCTGGATTAATCTGTCATTTTCTGGTTCTGCACGGCGGTCTAGTGCTTCATCAATTAAATTACGGGCCTCAGTAGCATCTGATCCGTGAAGGCGTTCAATGAGTTCTGATTCAATCTGTATCTTACCCCCATGAAGGGAAACTTCCCCCATAACCTCCACAATGTTGCCAATGTTAATGTTAGGGTATACGCGCACTCCGGGTTCATCAAAGGCTGCAGCCCAGGTTATACCAGTTTCATCAGAGACTGTGAAGATAGTGGGGCCACTGGTCTGCTGGATCTGGATGACTTCTCCTACCAATTTAACATTTCGGCCCTTCATCTGAGGGGTGACATCAGATATTCTGGTTCTTGGCATGTCCTTTTTAAGTTTAACCAGTTCATAGGTTCCCTTGATGGAAGCTGGTGACAGGTCAACCTCTCCCCGATGGTGTTTGATCTCAGTTACCTGGACAAATAATTCATCCCCCACACTGTAGGGCGGGTTTCTCAGGCGGAGGAGTCCGAACAACTTCTTGGAAAGGCTGACAAATACTCCGTAATCCTCAACCCTGGTGATTTTCCCCTTGTAATGTTCTCCTATTTCCAGGTCCCGGAGTTCTGATGCTGGGTGCAACTGGTAGACTCGGGGTTTATCCTGCTTATCCTTACACTCTTCACAGTAATCGCCTTTTGCTATTGGACGTCCACATTGAGTGCACAGGTTACGTTCACCTTTTCCCTGACATTCCGGACATTCCTCGGTGACTTCTACTTCGCCTTTTCCATTACAGACTGAACAGGGCACTTCCTGTTCTTCATCAAGTTGGAAGCGTTCTCTGGCTCCTCCTGAGAGTCCTTTTAGATGATCTTTAATATCTACTTGGCCGGTTACTCCGGTTCCATGGCAGGTTTCGCATATTTTATAACTTACCACAGTACGTCCTTTACCTTTGCAATTAGAGCAGGTTTTCTTCATTTTTAACCTCATAAAAAATAGTTAGCAATAAATTTCTTTATTTAGATTGAATAATCAATATTATCTGATTTAGATGTCTATGTTTTGAATTTGGTGGGATTCTGTTTTACTATTTCCTGTTTTTGTCTTTTAAATTCCAGTGATGATTGCATGAATTTATTGGCCAGATCCACATGGTCATTAGCAGAGGTGGTGTCGTTGCCCATGAAAAGAGGGATGGCCATTTTCAGTTCATTGGTGGCATTGATTTTGGCATCCAATTCATGTAGGGTGATCTCCATATAACTGATGTATATCTCATCCTGGATGTTCCTACTGTAAATTAATGCTTCCTGGGTAGATGTTTTCGCCAGGTTATACTGGGTTGTGGCGTTATCGCACTGTTGCTGTGCTTCATAATAACGGTATTTATTGGTGCTGGATGCTGCCTTGTTGAAATAACTATCACCAGATTGAATGTATTCATTTATTATTTCAGATAATTGGTCAATCTGGGCGACTTGTGTATCCAGACATCCGGATATATACACTGTGATAATTATCAGCACCAGTGAAATGATTACTTTACGCATATGACACCCGCAAAAATACTTTTTGGATATTAAACACCATGTATAGGTTATATGTTTTTTAGTATAGGTTATATCTTATTAATTATTAAATTAATGGATGATATACTAAATTAAGCTTCTTCTAAAATAAACTATTCTAATCATTAAATTGATTGAGTGTTATATTTCCCAAGTAAAATCCGTTATAAGCCGATCAAAGGATATGCACAAATCCAATGGAAATATAACACATATAAACATTAAAGTCTAATTACTGAATTACCCTACTCTAACTGGGGATTTTCATGACAGCTAATTAGTAAGAATTTCAGATGGTTAAGACTTCCCGATGTTTAACTTATACACGAAGTTAAGACTTCCAAAATCCATGGATATTACAGTAACTTTTAGCTGTAACCTCTTTTTCATCATCCAAATTTACTGGGAATTCTGCTTCTGGAAGATCATCGGCCCCTAAAAACTGGATGTACACTTGACCCGGTGTGGAAAGCTCTACCCACTGAATATGATGTTCTTCTTCCATGGGGTGAGGAACTTCACCCACCTTCACTTTTACCCCCTTATCAGACTTTTCAATTACAGGGATGTGCTTTTCCGGTCCAACATCTTTCTGTTCAGCCTCTAAAAGTTCCATTGGAACATCACAGCAAACCAGATTTCCCGGTCCAGTGCATAGTAAAGTTACAATGTTTCCACAGACATTACAACGATATACCTGTTTTTTTTCAGTCATTGTTTAACCTCATGTCTAATACTCAAATGAAATGGAATCTACTAAAATGGAATTTAAAAAAAAGGGAGATTAATACTCTTCACATAGTATGAAGAAGTATTTAGTGGGATGATCACAGGCAG
The DNA here is from genome assembly GCA_020855015.1 of Methanobacterium sp. Classification (GTDB taxonomy): domain Archaea; phylum Methanobacteriota; class Methanobacteria; order Methanobacteriales; family Methanobacteriaceae; genus Methanobacterium. The sequence goes on along the minus strand of JAHKLP010000124.1, from coordinate 11,393 downwards.
GACATTTTTCAGGTGGATTTCGTCCTGTGACAGTGTGTCCACATTTCATGCAGGTCCAGGTGACTTCTTCATCCTTTTTAAAGAGAGTTCCTGCTTCCACTTGTTCCAGGATTTTGATGTATCTTTGCTCATGGTGTACTTCTGCTTTTCCAATAGAAAGAAGTCTCTGGGCAATATCATCCAAACCTTCCTGCCTGGCAACTTTAGCAAATTCTGGATACATCTCGGTGTTCTCGAAGTGTTCACCGGCAATGGCCGCTTTAAGATTTTCTACAGTGTCTCCCAGGGCAAGGGGTGCCTCTGCTTCCACGTGAATCTCTTCAAGATCCCGACCCATTTTTTCCTTAAGCTCCTGTATGAGTCGGAACAGCCATTTTGCATGTTCACGTTCATTATCAGCAGTTTCCAGGAATATTTCAGAAATTTTTGGGTAACCGTCCTTTTTTGCCTGCTTAGCATAAAAGGTGTAACGGTTTCTGGCCTGACTTTCACCAATAAAGGCCTTTGTAAGATTTTCTAAAGTTTTCTCCATTATAAACACCAATTTAATATTAGAGCTTAAAGTTTATAAATCTTTATCAATTAAACATTTTGGCAAAAATAAATTCATTTCAAGCTTAAAATCAAACATATATGCTTATAGTAATTTAAATCATTATAAAAATTTTATAAATAGTTTTAAATAAATTATAAAAGATTTATAAATGATTAATGGGAATCAAAAGATTTTAGAAAGTAGTAACAGAGTTAAAAACACATTTAACGGTTTTTATATTATAATTGTCAGGTATGTGGAATAAATTGAGGGTGAGAAAAAAATAAATAATAACCAATAATAATAATATTATAATTGCACCTTCTTTTAGGAAATTATCTACATTAAAATGAGTGTTAATGGGGTTTATATTAATGAAAAAGGAAACAGGGAGAATTAATGATTTATCTGCACATATCCCTGTGGAATATGATAGAAAACAGCACTCAGATTATATTAAGCGTCTGGCACGTTTTAAAAAATATTCAAAAACACTGGCAGTGATTGTAATAGCATTAGGTGTCTTCGCTGCCCTGGGATGGATTTTAAACGTACCAGTTCTTCGGGGTGAATTCTCAGATTATCCTGGCACTAAACTCATTACCGCGATTTTACTCATCCTGGCTGGTGCCAGCCTGTATCTTCTAAATTGTGAGTCAGATCCCAAAAAAATTACTATCATTCGTATTATGGCATCCATCATTAGCATATGGAGTGCATTAACCCTTATTGAATATGTTTCAGGCCTCGATATGGGTTTAAATACATTATTTTCTAATTTCATTCCATTTATGACTTCAGAAATGGTCAAAAGTAGGATTTTGAGCTCTATTAATCTCTTGATAATTGGAATAGCACTTTTAATGTCCAGTTACAAATATAAAATTCGTCTAATACAGATTATTGCATTTATTTATGGATTTGTTGCATTATTGGGTTTTTCATCCTATTTTTATGGGAGAAGTGATGCTTACACCCTTGATCTTGTGGTGCAAATGGCAATGTTAACCTCATTAATACATATCTGCTTTTCTGTTGGGATTCTATGCCTCTTCCCAGATAAGGAATATATGGGGAGAATAACCGCCCAGAACAATGGGGGCTATATGGCCAGAAGACTTTTACCTGCAAACCTGGGAGCGGTTTTCATCACTGGTATTCTCATTACCATGGGATATCAATTATTTTTTTACAGCAATGAATTCGGTCGTGTTTTATCCATCGTGACCACCATGGCATTTTTAACAGCTGTCATTATCTGGAATGCGAAAATGTTAAATAAAATAGATTCAGAGAGGCAAAAATCAAAAGAGGAACTTTTTAAAATTCAAAAATTTTATGAAGACGTTGTTGAAGGTATAAATGAGGGTATATGGGTTACCGATAAAAATGACAAACTTTATTTCATGAACAGGGGAATGGAAGAGATTTCAGGGGTTAAAAGTGAAAATATGCAGGGTTTGAATATTTTAAGTGACCAGTCCCCAGAGAGTATTGGTGATTTGAAGAAGTACTACAATGAAGCCAAAAAAACTCTGACCCCCATCCATTATGATGCAAATCCAGTCACCAGCACCAGTGGAAAGAAAAGATACCAAAGTGGATGGATAATACCTCAGCTTAATAATGGGAATTTCAACGGAGCAATATGCACAGTTATTGATCAAACAAAACGTAAAGAGGCTGAAGCTGCCCTCGAAAAATCCGAAACATACTATCGGACCATATTCGAGAGTACTGGAACTGCTTCCATTATTATAGGGGCTGACAATATTATTAAAATGGCCAATAAAAAGTCGGAAGAGTTTATTGGTTATAATGTGGATGAGATCGAAAATAAGATTGAATGGACGAGTTTTGTGCATCCTGATGATCTGGAAAGACTGGAAGAATACCATAAGATGCGCAGACTCACCCCTAATGATATCCCATCTGAGTACGAGTTTAGGCTCATTGACCGGGATAAAAATGAAAAACAGATCATGCTCTATGTCTCCCTAATCCCAGGCACTAATGATAGTGTGGTGTCTCTTTTGGACATTACTGAGCGTAAAAAATCAGAGGTTGCCATTAAAAATTCACTGAAGGAGAAAGAACTTCTCTTGCAAGAGATTCATCACCGGGTTAAAAACAACATGCAGATCATCTCCAGCCTCCTGAACCTGCAGCGTAGCTATATTGAGGATGAAAAAATAGCCAGTATCCTGAAGGATAGTCAGGGCCGGGTTAAATCCATGGCTCTGGTGCATGAAAAACTTTATCAGGCCGATGACCTGGCCGAAGTCAATGTTGCCGAATATATCCGGAGTTTAACCACCAGCATGTTCCACAATTATTCAGTGCAGCCCGGTGTTGATTTGAGTTTAGATGTGGGAGAAGTATTCTTTGATATTGACACTGCAGTTCCCATGGGCCTGATCATAAATGAACTGGTTTCTAACAGCCTTAAATATGCATTCCCTAGTAATACAACTGGTAAGATTTGCATATCCCTCCAACAATCAGCAGAAGTGGACAGATATCTTTTAAAAGTTGCAGATGATGGTGTTGGTTTTCCTGTTGACATTGATTTTCTTAATTCGCCAAGTTTGGGGCTTCAACTGGTTAAAACTCTGGTGAATCAGTTAAATGGGACTATTGAACTGGATCGTGATAAAGGAACCTGTTTTAAAATAAGCATCAAAAAGCAGCGTTATCCCAAGAGAATTTGAAAATTTTTATTTTCATTATCAGTATGATTGGTTGATAAGTACTAAAACTATTTGTTTTGTGAATACAACAAAACACGGATTTAAACATTTTTTCATGTAAAGTTGATATTAAACTGAATATAGGGAACCTTAAATAGTGAACCATTAAATAATTCCAGAATAAAATAATTTAGATTGTAATAATTTTTTATGAAATATTTTAAAAAGAAATAGTAGCCCCATAGAAATAGATCATTCAGTTGATTAAAATAAGGAGTTTTGACAAGTGAGCCTGGAAACCTCTAGAAAACGTGCGGTAATGGGAATCATACTGATATTGCTTCTCATCGGTCTGTGCATCCATTACGCCAATGAATACGAAATACATCTCAAACATCCATCTTATGGTGCAATTCTTTCTGACTATCCTCAGGGGGAGTTGGTGAACGTTGGCGGGACTGTTACTCATATTTATGGTGACAGTTTCCTGGTTGAGGAGAACTATCATGGTCAAATAGTAGCCATGAAAATAATCAACAGTTCCACTATAATAAAAAACCACAAACTATCTCCCCAGGACAAAGTCTCAGTGGTGGGTGTTTTAGGACCAGATAATCAGATTGTGACTGTGCAGGAGATTGATGTCAATGATTACACCGGTTATGTCTTACTTCTGTTTCGTTCTTTCCTGGCCCTGGCCTTCCTGTTCTACATTTTCAACCGTTACTGGTGTTTTAATCTTGAAAGCTTCGAATTCAGGAGGCGATAGTTATGCCAGACTGGGTGGTGCATGTAGCAGTAGCCTGGACCCTCTGCCGAATCCTGCGCTTTAAGTATCCTCAGCTGGACCCGGCAAACACTGCCCTGGTCATGGTAGGATCAGTATTCCCTGATGCAATTAAAATATCCATACTGTTTGAGTTGATGGGTTTGGACTGGTGGGATTATCTCCACGCATTCCACCTCCCTATTGGTGCTTTTTTACTGGCAGGGATCGCTGCTCTGCTATTTAAGGAGAAAAAAACTGCATTTCTCCTTTTATCAATGGGTATTATCACCCATTTTGCCCTGGACTTGCTCCTGATCCAGCTGGGTAACGGTATTTACCTTTTCTATCCTATAAGCTGGATGGGATTTAGTTTAAACCTGGTGCCTAACGATGACTACGTTATAACCATTGCCGCTCTCCTGGTGGCTTTATCAGTATATTTCTTTTCCAGATGGGTGGAAAAAAGAAGATTAAAGATCACGTAGGTTTGCGAAAATAACATTAAAAATAGAGATTTACAAGTTAATACATGCACCATATGTATTTTTGTTATATTGGTACAAAAATTGATTATAAACTCAGGTCCCTGAATTTTTCTTCACTGAATTTGATCTTAAAACAAGTCCCCTTTTCCTGGTGAAGTTCCATAGTGCCGTCTATCTGGCTAACCAGGGTGTTAACCAGACGCATTCCCAGGGAGTTGGGATTATGAAAATCAATATCCTCAGGGAAGCCTACCCCAGTATCTGCCACTGAAAAATAGTATTGATTATTCTTATTAAATTCAATGGTTATCTCACCCTCCATATTGTCAGGGAAGGCATGTTTGAGACTGTTGGACACCAGTTCGTTGACAATTAATCCCAGGGGAACTGCAGTGTTTATGTCCAGTAGTATGTCCCCCACCATCATGTTGAGTTTAATGTTTTCTCCAGTGGCGTAGGTTCGGAATAATTCCCTGGTAAGGGTTTGTATGTATTCTCCAAAGTTGATGCATTTAAGATCAACTGACTGGTAGAGCATTTTATGGATGAGTGCCATGGACCTGGCCCGGCGCTGGCTTTCCCTGAAGACTTCCAGGGCAGCTTTATCCTTAATATATTTTGATTGGAGATTCAGGAGGCTGGATATTACGTTGAGATTGTTTTTAACCCGGTGATGAATTTCCTTTAACAGTAGTTCCTTTTCTTCGAGGGACTTACGGAGCATGGCCTCGTTTTCCTTTCTGCGGGTGATATCCCGTGCTATGGAAAGAATCATTCTCTCACCCCGATGAATGAACAGGTGGCTGTTGATCTCCACAGGTATCTGGGAACCATCCTTGGCAAGCTGGATTGATTCAAAGGTTGCCGTTCCTTCAGATGTGATTACCTTAATAAATTCAGATATATGAGAATCCTCTTCACTTGTTATATCTTCCATTTCCATTTCCAGTAACTCTTCCCGGGAGTATCCCAGGCACTGGCAGGCCACGTCATTAACTTCAATGAACTTACCCTGCCTTCCCTCACCTTTTAGGGGGTTGAGGAATATGGCATCATTGGCATTGTTAAAGACTTCCCTGAATTTTTCCTCACTTTCCTGGATTTTCAGTTCCATTCTCTTGTGATTGGTGATGTCACGGGCTATGGTGGACACACTAACCACTTCCCCATCCAAGTCCAGGACCGGGGAGATGCTGAGGGAAATATCAACCAGAATACCATCTTTACGTCTGCGCAGGGTCTCGTAGTGATCTACTCTTTCACCACTTTTAATCCAGGCCAGAATGAGTGATATCTCATTGGTGTTGTAGGGTGGGATGAGCATGGACACGGAATTACCAACAGCCTCAGAGGCAGTGTATCCATAGATCTTCTCTGCACCCGGATTCCAGGAGATTATGGTCCCATCAAGACCAATACCAATTATGGCGTCTTCTGTGTTTTGTACAATAGATTTAAGGTAATTCAGCTCCTCCATGGTTTCATGGAGCTTCCCCTCTTTTTCCTGGAGAATGGTGAGAAGTTCTTCCGGGTCTCTATCTTGAAGTTTCATGGTAATATGCTCAGATTAATTCCAAAATATTTATGATTAATAGGTTAAGTTTTATCTTTAACCTATTTTATGGTTTTACTTTCTGTTGGAATTAATTAGATCAATTTAATCATGTTAACTGACGAAAATAAAAGAAATTTTATATAGGTGGTAATATATTCATAAATGGCTGTACGGCCTTTAATAGTATTAACTGACCCTAACAAAAATATAGTAGAGGTTTTGATTATGAAAGGAATTATCCTCGCCGGAGGATCCGGCACCCGGCTTTACCCTATAACCAAGGCAGTTTCCAAACAATTACTACCCATCTATGATAAACCAATGATTTATTATCCCCTATCAGTGCTTATGCTGGCTGGTATTAGAGAGATATTGATTATCTCCACACCCCGAGACTTACCACAATATCAGGATCTCCTGGGTGATGGCAGTCAACTGGGAGTTTCCTTCTCCTACGCTGTGCAGGAGGAACCCCGAGGCCTGGCCGAAGCATTCATAGTGGGGGAAGACTTCATAGGGAATGATAAGGTAGCCCTGGTATTGGGAGATAACATCTTCCACGGACACCGTTTCAGTGAAATCCTGGAAAGAGCAGCATCACTGGAGGAAGGGGCAATCATATTCGGCTATTACGTCCGGGACCCCCATGCATTTGGTGTGGTAGAATTTGATGATGATGGGAACGTCCTATCATTAGAGGAAAAACCAGAACACCCCAAATCTAACTATGCCATACCTGGACTGTACTTCTATGATAATCATGTGGTGGAAATAGCCAAAAATGTTAAACCATCCGACCGGGGTGAGCTGGAAATAACCTCGGTTAATGAGGAATACCTGAAAAAGAAACAGTTAAAGGTGGAATTACTGGGTAGGGGTATGGCCTGGCTGGACACCGGAACCCATAATGGACTCTTAGAAGCCAGTAATTACATCGAAGCCCTCCAGAAAAGGCAAGGATTCTTCGTGGCCTGTTTAGAAGAAATCGCATTTAACAATGAATGGATAGACGAAGAAACCGTCCTGAAACTGGCCGAAACCCTTAAAAAAACAGACTATGCCAAGTATCTGGTTGAACTGGTAACTGGTGAGTTTAGTTAAATCATACCAATTAGAGTGCTATTCAATCTTCTATTTCTTATAAAGTCATTTCATCTTCAATTATTTTTAGAATATCCATATAATAAGGTTCAGTGGATGGCTTGGTTTCGTCTTCCAAGTGCAAATGATGAGGAAAATTATCCAATTCTTGATGATGAGGAGCATTATCCCAACGCATAACTAACTTCTTATCCTTATCCTGCCAGTGAAAGCTATACTTTACAATACTGATTTCCTGATTACTAATAACATAAATAAAAATATCAAATTGGCCACCGTCTATCAAAGAGGCCCTTATGCGCAGATAACCCTCCAAATCTTTTACAATCTCCCTGGTGACCTGGTATGATTCAATTGCTGTGGATAATATTAAAGCAGTTTTCAATTGGGAAAAATAACTTTGAATCAATCTATGCACCTTCAAGAAGATTGAGCCTATTCATGATTCTCTCTCTCATATCACAAAGAGAAGCCCACTCCATGAAGTCAATCCTATCCCCAACATCACCTTTCTCAAATTTTAGGACAAAATCATGGGATTTCATACCATATTCTTCCTCAAAATATTGTATTTGAGCTTCAATATCCTTAAGGTCATCTTGAAGCTTATCCCTTTTATAACGTGTTAATTTATCAATTGCACGAAGAAATACTTCATCTTCCCCCCCTAATTTAGCCAGTTCTTCCAGAACTTTTATTTTAGAAATCATATCAGCCATCTTAATCACTAGATATCATTATATAAGTAATGTTTAATAAAATTTATCAGCAAAAACTCAATAAAAATAAAGAAATAGTTTTAGCTAACTTTCAAATGTAAGAATCAGAGGATTATGTTTAAAAAACCCCAATCGAATCATTATTATTACTGGAAATTGTGAGTTTAAAAGAAAACCTGTATTTTTTTAAAACCGGAAAAAATTCAATAGGAATAGTTTTTACAGTGAAACTACTTATTCTTATTTATTTCATCAAAAACCAGGTTATATAATCTTTCAGAGGATTTTGGATCATGATATTTATTCACAATATCATTCACTAATTTTCTTTCCTTCCTGTAGTAATTCTCATCCCCTATGCACCGGGTTAATTCATCTAAAAAATTTGTGAATTTGAGTGCTTTGGGTCCAGGAGCCCAGAAATCGTAGGGATCAAACAGGAACCCCCTTGACTGTTCATACTCCTCCAGATCTGTTGGTATGAAAATGATCGGCTTATCCAACAATAGGAAATCGAAGTAGATGGAAGAATAATCAGTGACCAGGATGTCAGCTGCTCCGAGGATATCGTAAAGATCTAAAAGGTTGTCCTGCAGCATCTTAGATGTGATTAAGACCATGTCCTCTTTATCCTCTATGATCTGAGAGTATTGTGCTTCTTCAAAGGGATGGAGTTTCACCAAAAAAAGTATATTATTTTCAGCCATGAACTCGGTGAATCTTTCATCGTGATAATCATCCAGATTCATCACTCCATGGTTTGATTTACCATCAACCTTACCCTCCCATTTACGCCAGGTTGGTGTGAACAGGACAATTTTCGGGTAGTCCTTAACATCTTTATCAATTAACAGGTCTTTGTTAATTAATCTGGATAAGTTTTCCAGACTTTTTTCTCTGGAGAATATCTTATCATTTCTGGGCTGGCCAGTTACATGCACTTTTCTGGCGTCAACATGAAAACAGGAACTTAGAACATTTTTCATGAGATTAGAGGTGCTTATGAGTGCGTAATTATCATCATGGCTCCTGTGGGGTAGGAGGGGGTTTTGGGAATCCTCAGCATATCCCATTGTCTTCAGGGGCATGCCATGCCATAGGTTAACCAGGACCTGGCGGGATGATTTGAATTCCAGGTAAGTGTTGTTGGTGGTGAAAATATATTTAGACTTGAAAAACTGGTAAAATCCACTGAAACTGTGCTTATCATATGCTTCGATACCATTACTGGATAGTTTCTCCATTAACTGTTTATCAGATGTTACCCAGACCAGTCTGAGATCAGAATTAATGTTTTTAAGGTATTCATAGAATGCTTTGGAGTTATCAGAAAAATCAGGGAGACTGTCAAACAGGATTTGGTCATGTTTTTCTGGAACGAATTTGTTTAGAAGATTCACCAGGCCAGATTTAAGAGTCTCTATCATGTTTAACCTCTATAAGATTTAACATTAAAATATCCTTTTATATTTTGTTTTAGTTTCAGTTGGATGTTGTGGAGCTGGTTGGTTTAAAGGATCATCGCTTGAAAGGATATATAGCAAGAGTACCATAAAGTTCCACAGGATATAATAAGTTTACATTGACCTAAACAAATAGTTACCCCTATAATGGAGATGGATAATATTAAAAACAAAAAAGTAGTGGTTACTGGAGGACTGGGATTCATAGGATCCCACTTAGTAGAAGAACTCTACACTGATAACCAGGTCTTCATAGTGGATAATGAGTCCACCGGTAAACACCAGAACATACAGAACTTCGATCTTACCAATATAAGCCTGACAGAGGGGGATATTAACACTGTGGATCTCCATGAAATCATGGAAGGTGCAGATTATGTGCTTCACCAGGCAGCATTACCCAGTGTTCCCCGTAGTGTGAAGGATCCTTTACGCTCCAATGAAGCAAACGTGACCGGTACCTTGAAGGTGCTTATTGCAGCTCGTGATTGTGATGTGAAGAAGGTGGTATGTGCATCCTCATCATCAGTATATGGGGACACACCAGTACTCCCCAAAGTAGAAACCATGCCACTCAACCCCCAATCCCCATATGCCACCACCAAGGCTACGGGAGAGTTGTACTGTCAAAATTTCAGTCGCATCTATGATCTGGCAACGGTTTCTCTGCGATACTTCAATGTCTTCGGACCTAGACAGGACCCTGAATCCCAGTACGCCGCGGTGATACCCAAATTCATAACCGCCATAATGAATGATGAAGCACCCGTGATCTTTGGTGATGGTGAGCAGAGCCGGGATTTCACATTTGTTAAGAATGTGGTTCAGGCCAATATCCTGGCATGTGAAACCGATATGCAGGGAGTTTACAATGTGGCCTGCGGCAGGAGAACCACCCTTAATGAAATGGTGGAGATGATGGGAGAACTAATGGGTAAAGAGGTTAACCCTGAATACACTGATCCCCGGGTGGGTGATGTGAAACACTCCCTGGCTGATATTGATAAAATAAAGGCTCATGGATACCAGCCCACCGAGGACTTCAAGAAAGACTTGGAGAAGGTTGTGGAATTTTTTACAACCTAAATCTTAGGGAGTGAAATAGATTTTTTTATAAAAAACCTTTAAATTATTTTACCCTTATTTTTGATTTAAAAAAGTGCAATGTTTTCCCCAGACCATCATCCAGAGGTGTTTGTGGGTGCCAATCTAACAATTTCTGGGCTTTTCTGATATCAGGACACCTCTGCTTAGGATCATCTTCAGGTAAAGGAAAATAAATTATTTGGGAATTTGAACCAGTTATCTCAACTACGATCCTGGCAAAATCAATAATCCGGTATTCCTCAGGATTTCCCATATTGAGAATCTCACCAGATAAACCCTCCCTGGTTGAAAATCTGAATAACCCCTGTATTAGGTCATCAACGTAACAGAAACTGCGAGTTTGCAATCCATCACCGTGAACTGTGAGATCCTGGCCTTTGAGAGCTTGAATAATAAAATTAGGAACAACACGCCCATCATCCAGTTGCATTCGAGGCCCGTAAGTATTGAAAATACGTGGAAGGCGCACATCCAATCCATACTTCCGATGGTAAGCCATGGTCAGGGCTTCTGAAAATCTTTTAGCCTCATCGTACACTGAACGGGAGCCTGTGGGGTTAACATTTCCCCAGTAATCCTCAGTTTGAGGATGAACAGCAGGATCACCATACACTTCAGAAGTGGAGGCAAAAACGAATATAGCATCAGATTTACGTGCCAGTTCCAGCATGTTGAGAGTGCCAATAGAATCCACCTTCATGGTGCGGAGTGGATGTTTTAGATAATCAACTGGACTGGCTGGACAGGCAAAGTGTAAAATCAGGTCGAAATCATCAGGGAACGGGAATGGTTCAATAACATCATGTTCAATGAAAGAAAAATTATCCCGGTCGGTGTAGGAGGATAAGTTTTCGGGAGTCCCCGTGATAAAATTATCAACACCCACAACATCAAATCCTTTTTTAAGGAAATATTCACATAGATGACTTCCTAAAAACCCTGCAGCACCAGTTATTAATACTTTCATGT